>JBDUCW010000133.1:0-12539 GCA_040003235.1 Ferruginibacter sp.
CTATTTTATTCTGAATAGAAAAAACATGATTGGTGAGATTATTAATATCCTGCTGCGTCTGTTTGATCGCATTTTCTTTCAGCTGTTCATTAAAACTGATCACTTCATTGTGACGGCTTTGAATAGTTGCTTTCAATGTGTTTACTACTGCATCCTGAACTGTAATTGATTCAATTAATTTTTCCAGGTTTTTTGCACGGCCGATCTTTTTTCCTTCAAACAAACCAACACTGCCACCGGTGAGTGAATATTTTCCTTTTACATATTTTCCATGTTTTTCCAGAACGATCGCGCCATTACTGTTGGCGATGGCCGCTTCGTTCTCTGCTATGAAAACGTTGCTGAGCAAGTGTTTGGCGAGTGCGGCATATTGCGCATCATATTCAACTACATCCAGTGCCGGAAAAGTTTCTGCGGGCTGATGCGTTTCGGTTGAACCTGCTGCTTCAATTTTATCCAGCAAAAAGAAATTGGCTTTGCCTTTTTTATTTTCATCCAGTAAATGCACGGCCTGCAATCCTTCCTGAAGATTGTTGACCACATAATAATTGAGATAAGGCTCCAGTACATTTTCTACTGCTGCACGATATTCTTCCTTGACATAAATGATATCGGAAAGAATCGGCGCCGTATGATTCCAGTTGATATTTTTATGTAAAAATTTAATACTTTCCGGATAACCTTCCATATTATCGATCAGACTTTTCAGCAGATCGTGTTCATTCTTTTTGGCGTCGAGCTTGCGGTTCTCATCAGCCAGTTCAAGACGAAGGCCTTCGAGCATATTCTGCGTCTGCAGGATTTGCTCTTTGGTAAACTCGTGCTGTTCCTGCAATTGCTGCAGATCCGTTTTCTTTTGTGCGAGTTCGTTTTCTTTTACCTGTTTATCCTGAGTCAATTGCTGTAATTGCGACTGACGTTGATTTTTTTCTTCATTGAGTTGATAAATGCCGCGTTGCAGATTCTGAATGGAAGTATCGGCAACTGCTACTTTCTTTTCTGCTTCAAACTGGTTGCGCTGCAAAGATTGATTGTTGCGGCGCAATTCATCAATGCTGCTGCGCTTTTCATCAAACAGGGCGCGTTTATTTTCAACAGCTGCTTTTAAAGAGATCAATGCAGTTTCTGCCGCTGCAATTTTCAGTTCTTCTTCTTTGATCTGTTCACCGGTGAACTGAATGCTTTCGTCAATGCCTTTCAGCTGGCCTTCTGCTTTCTGTAAAAAATCTTTCAGACCGCGTTCACGTTCATGAAGGAACTGCAAACTCTGAGCGCTCAGGTTTTTTTCACTTTCTTTCTGGCGAACCGTGTCCAGCATTTCATTAAAAGCATGCTGCATCTGCTGCAGTGCTTTTTCTTTTTCAATGAAGCCTACTTTTTCATGTTCGAGGGCCGCTTCTTCTTTGGCGATGGCCGTTTCTATTTCGATGCGTTTATCAACTTCAGCCTGTTGCTGGCTGTTGAGTTCTTTGTAAGTAATATTAAAACCTTCTAGTGCCGCTTTCGCGAGTTCAATACTTACTTCTTTATAATCTTTTTTTATCTCGTAATACTTCTCGGCTTTTTTTGCCTGACTTTCCAGACTTTTCAACTGGTTATTGATCTCGAACAACAGATCTTCGATCCTGGAAAGATCCTGTTCTGTTGCATCCAGTTTAAGTTTTGCTTCTTTCTTTCTTGTTTTGTAAATAGAAATGCCGGCTGCCTGTTCCAGCATTTTGCGGCGGCTGTTCTCTTTATCCTTGATGATATCATCCACCATACCGAGTTCGATGATGGCATAACTGTCGGTACTCACACCGGTATCCATGAACAGATTATGAATATCTTTCAACCGACATTGTACATCATTGAGCCGGTATTCGCTTTCGCCGCTTTTATAAAACTTACGGGTAACGGTAACAGTATTGAATTCTGTAGGAAGCAGGTTCTTGGTATTTTCAAAAGTAAGGCTTACCTCTGCGAGGCCGCTCGCACTGCGGGTTTTGCTGCCATTGAACACAAGGGCTTCCAGGTTTTCACTGCGGAGGTTGCTGATCTTATGTTCACCAATCACCCAGCGGATACTATCCACGATATTGCTTTTACCACAGCCGTTGGGACCGATAACACCGGTGATGCCCTCATCGAAATTGAGGACGGTTCTATCCGCGAAACTTTTGAATCCTTTGATCTCTAAACTTTTTAAACGCACTTGTATTGAATTTTTAGTGGGACGGCAAATATAAACGAATGCCTGAAAAGAAATTTTTGAAGTTAACAGCAGTTATACAGAGTTATTCACAGGTTGCCAACAAGGGGGATTTGGAGACCTCTCCCTCATTCCCCGCCTGACTGAATCATTCGGGCAGGCCTCTCCAAAAGAGAGGGAAGCTTGTTCCTGTAAATATCTTGTTTTGAATTTGAGTAAATGTCTATTCTTAAATAAATGTAATTTCAAATAACAATTCTTAACGTCTCATCGTCTTCCCGTCAATAAAAAACTCGATTGAAGTCTGAACTCAGTTAGCCCCATCCGAACGGCCAGGCCGGGCGGGCATTGTTCTCGATATGAATAAGAAGAAAAGCATTTAAGCCAAAGAATTAATTTGGAGATTTGGTAATTTGCTGATGAAATACAATTTGGTGATTTAATTATGAAATTATTTGAAGAAGATAGCTCAATTAATCTGTTGCCGTTTGATGGTATTGTAAATTATTATGGCAAAGTGATGGATCAAAAAGATGCGGACAGGTATTTTGAAATACTGTCGCGGGAAATTGAATGGAAAAATGATGAAGCAATGATGTTCGGCAAACATATCATTACCAAAAGAAAAGTGGCCTGGTATGCTGATCATCCTTTTTCTTATACTTATTCCAATACCACGAAATATGCATTGCCGTGGACCGCTGCATTGCTACAGTTGAAACAACTTGCTGAAAAACTTACCGCTGATATTTTTAATTCCTGTTTACTTAATTTATATCACGATGGCAGTGAAGGAATGGCCTGGCACAGTGATGATGAAAAAGAACTTGCTCCTCATGCATCGGTTGCTTCTTTCAGTCTTGGTGCAGAAAGAAAATTTTCGTTCCGCCATAAAAAAACAAAAGAAACCGTTTCATTGATATTGGAAAACGGGAGCTTGTTAAATATGAAGGGAGCAACGCAGATCAACTGGCTGCATCGTTTACCACCCACCGCAAAAATAAAAGGAGCAAGAATTAACCTCACGTTCAGGAGGATGGTTCAAAAGTTTTAAAAGGTTCAAGGTTTAAGGTTTTTCAATTCGTTACTTCATTAGTAAAGCATAGCTTGTTCTTCGCGAAAATAAGATTGAAATAAAAATGGGCAACCAAATCCGGTTGCCCGTTAGTATATAACTAACTCCAAAGTTATTGCAACTACGGTTTTATGATCGGGTTGGATTTTTTTGCCACGGATAGCACGGAAGTACACTGATTTCTTTGTCGGTAATAACATCCAGGCACAGCGGTCTTTTGCCACGAATGGCACGAATCAGAGTAATGAACTTTTCATTTGCGTAAATTGCGGGATGGAGAATCATAAAGAGGCAGAAAAGGAACTGGCGGCTAAAGAAGCCGTGAAGCTGATCAGAGACGGCGCTGTTGTTGGTCTTGGAACCGGCTCTACTGCTTATTATGCTATTAAGGAAATTGCTTTGTTGGTAAAACAGGGCATGCATATCCAGGGCATTCCTACTTCTGAAAAAACAAAAAGTCTTGCGTTATCACTGAATATTCCGTTGATTGATATCAATACAGTAAGTGTTATCGATATTACAATTGACGGTGCCGATGAATTTACGGAACAACTATATTTGATCAAGGGTGGTGGTGGCGCGTTGGTAAGAGAAAAAATCATTGCTTCCATGACAAAGCAGGAGATCATTATTGCGGATACTTCCAAAAAAGTAGATCAGTTGGGTAAGTTCACCGTGCCCATTGCCATAGTTCCGTTTGCACAGCAATATGTTTTGCAACAATTGGAAAAAATAAATGGTAAAGGACTTCTCCGGAAAAAAAATGAAATTGTTTTTATAACAGATGACGGCAATCATATCATTGATGCTGATTTTGGGTTGATTAAAGATCCTGTTGCGCTGGCGGATTCTTTTAATACGATTGAAGGTATTGTTGCTCATGGATTATTTGTGAGCCTTGCCCAACGTGTGATCATGGGAACTGGTAACGGAACGCAGATATTTTACAACACGAATTTTGAACACTGATTGCACGAATTTTTTTACCTTGTAATACGCTACTTTGCATTCAACATTTAAAATATAAAATATAAAATAATCAGAAATGGAACAGCAACTCTTTATAAAAATGATAACGGATGCCTGGCGGGCACAAAATAAAAAAGTAGATGAATTGCTTGATCAGTTAACCGAAACGCAATGGTCTGCCGACACTGCTCCCGGAAAAAATACCGGCATTTATTTACTGGGCCATCTTGCCGCTGTGAATGATTCAATGCTTCCGCTGTTAGGCTTTGGCCAGAAAATGTATCCTGAACTGGAAAATATTTTTCTGTCAAGCCCCGATAAATCCGGTCAGCAGTTTCCTTCTTTGGCCGATCTTAAAAAATACTGGAATGAGATCAATGCTGTATTGAACGGGCATATCAACAATACCCAGCCTGCAGACTGGTTTACGCAACATACATCAGTCTCTGCGGAAGATTTTGCAAAAGAACCGCACCGCAACAAACTCAATATTCTGATAAGCAGGACCATTCACCAGAGTTATCATTTGGGTCAGCTTGCTTATCTGAAATAGGAACGCCGATTTTTGCTGAATTAATTTCAGTATTCGCTATACAGCGGGACTGCTTTCGCAGCTTTGTTTCAAAGGCTACGCAATGAAACAATCCAGACAGAGTCGTACCGATCCGAAAGAGGGGTCTCCGCAAACACTGGTAGCAGTTCAATTCCTTGTAGAAAATTAAACTTGAAACAAGATTATTAAAATTTTCTTTACATGTATAGTTGAAGGAAGTACTAGAGCTGTTCACCACAGTAGTATCCCGATAGCTATCGGGACTTAATCACAGCAGCTTCCGAAAACGCCTTTTTTGGTTCTTTTTTGGCGAAGCAAAAAAGAACAATCATAATTTTAAATTAAAAAGGGAATTTGAGATTAAACACTTAATAACATATTAATGACTTTATAATGAAATCATTTATTTATCTGGTTCTTTTTCTTTTTCCATTATTTATCGCTGCGCAACAAACCGGTGCAGATAGTAATGCCATCGTTGCTTTAAATCAACAGATAGACGACTATGTTGTATCAAAAAATACAAAAGCCCTGGAGAATTTGTACAGCAATGATTTTGTCTTTAGTCACGGTAGCGGTAAAGTGCAGGATAAAGCCGCCTGGCTCAGGTCTGTTGTCAATGCAAATTATGCTTTACGTCAGCACGATTCTGTTACAACAGAACTTCATGGAGATATTGCCATCGTAAAAGGAAAGATGACCATTACAAGAATTGATAAAGATAAAACCGATCGTTACTGGCTGAAATACGTTCGTGTTTTTGTTTGGAAAAAAGAACGCTGGCAAATGATTTCACATAGCACCATTCAGGAGCAACATGAAAAGTAGCTAAAACAATACGGCTTAATTGTTTTTTCTTTTATAAATGTTTTGTGGGAAGGCTCATCATGTTCTGACACTGATCACTATTTACCATTTACTACTTACTAAGGCATTGTGCTATTGAATTTATCAAAATAGAAAGCAGATTTTAAAGATTGAATAGATTGATGATGATTTTCTGTACAGTTTTTTACAAAAAAATCATAAGTCATCTATTTTAAAGGTAAAATGATTACGATGTGATTTGTTCTGATATTAGAATGCCAGACAAATCAGTGCAAATCATAAAGATCAAAATAATCTGCGTTCTCCGTTTTAAATAGCATTACTACTTCTTTCCTATTATGCGCTTCCGGTGATTGCCGCCCCAGATCGCTAATTCAAGAATTACTTTCTCCAGTGTTTTGCCGTAAGGCGTTAATTCATATTCTACCGTAACAGGTTTACTGTCGTACACCGTGCGGCTCACCAGTTGATTGATCTCCAGATCGTGCAATTCTTTCGAAAGCATTTTTGCAGTCACACCATCAACATCACGCTGCAGCTCCTTAAATCTTTTTTTACCAAAGCGAAGTGCACTGATGATGTGGATCTTCCATTTGCCACGTAAAATATCCATGGCATCCGTAACCGCCATCAGGTGGGCTGCACACGGACTTTCTGATGCTGATGCTCCTTTGAATTTCATTATTGATATGTTCGTTTCGGTATCCTTAAGTATACCGGTATACTTTTATACACTGGTATCTAAAAGGAAAGTAGTTACAAAAGTATACCATGTTGGTGGAACTTCGCATTATTAAATTAAAAAAAATGAAAAAAGTACTTAACATCATTTCAAGTCCCCGTGGCGAAGCTTCCTACAGCATTAAACTGTCCAACGCGATCGTAGAAAAAATAAAAACTGCTTATCCGGGATCTGAAGTGAAAACCCATGACCTTACACATTCTCCCTTTCCACATCTGGAAGAATCCCACCTCACTTCTTTTTTTACACCCAAAGAAAATCTTTCTGCCATAAATAAAGAAGCGATCAAACATTCGGACGAAGCCATCAGCGAGATCAACGATGCTGATATTATTGTGATCGGCGCACCGTTGTATAATTTCAGCATTCATTCCACCTTAAAAGCATGGATCGATCATATTTCCCGTTCAGGTATCACTTTTAAATATTCCGACAAAGGACCCGAAGGCCTGGTGAAAAATAAAAAAGTTTATCTCGCCATTGCCTCCGGCGGAGTTTATTCTGAAGGCCCCATGAAAGCATATGATTTTGTTGAGCCTTACCTGAAAACGTTTCTTGGTTTCATCGGCATGACGGACGTGACCACCATCCGCGTGGAAGGTTTGTCTATACCCGTTGTGCAGGATAACGCGTTACAAAAAGCAATTGATAGCATTCATGTGAATTGACTTTTTTAAAAGCATGTTTTATAAAAAAATTACCCCAGAGTAATAGGAGTTGAATACAGCACAGAGAGAAAGAATTCTTTAAAACAAACTCTTTTTTCCTCTGTGAAAAAGAACTCCCAAAACTCTGTGGTAAAAAAAGCCTGTTAAATAGTTCCCAAACGCTAAGGCGGATTTTGTTATTACGAATACACTCGTATATTTGCTGCCTAATTAAAAATCATGAAAAAATATTTCCTCTTTTTATTATCAGTTATTTCAGTAGCTGCATTTGGCCAGCAGAAAATGATCTCGCAGGCGATCATCACAACCAAGACAACCATTATTGTACCTGAAGGTGAAGAAGACAATATGGTCCCCCCTCCGCCTTCCGGTGACGGGCAACAGGTAAGGATCATGAGTTTTGGTGGTGCGGGCGAAACCGTTGCAACCACTTATCTTAAAAATGACCTCGTAAAAACGGTGATCAAAACTGATATGGCCAATACAACTACCATCCGTGATAATACTCAGAAAAAAACAACCACCCTCATGGAAATGATGGGCAGAAGAACTGGCTTTTATGCAACCGATGAAGACATGGAACAAAGCCGCAAGCGCATGGACAGTATGATGCAGAGTCGGGGTGGCGATGCGACAAGAACAGCATCAGCACCCGCTTCTGTTGAAGTGGTAAATGCAGAAGGCACAAAAAAGATCGGTGGATATGAATGTAAAAAAGCACTGGTGATTTCAACCCGTACAAAAAATATGTTGAGCTCAGATGGTAAATTGACACAGGTAAATACAGCAGATACCAGTGTTGTTTGGTACACACCTGAATTTAAATTACAGGGCCTCAGCAGCACCGGTGGAATGGGCGGCGCATTTTCTTTCGGACGCAGTTCAGGTTTGGGCGGACTGGATAAAATTGATGGCTTTCCTATGCAGTATGAAATGAAAATGCAGCGCGGCAGAAAAATGGTAGTAGAAGTAACCAAGATCGAAACGAACAAAGAAGTAAAGGATAAAGAATTTGAAATACCCAAAGATTTTGATTTGAAATCAATGAAGGATATGCAGGGACCGGGCGGTAATTTCCAGATGAGGATTGGTGGATAATTAAGAATTAAAAATTTAGAATTAAGAGTTATGAGTTGAATCTTGTAACTCTTTTTTATTTCAGGCGATTACGTATTCTGAACAAAGTAAAGAAAATATTTTGCGCAAAGACGCAACATCATCGCCAAGCCGCTATCAGGACTTCGTTTCTTTGCGGATCTTTGCTTCTTTGCGTAACATTATTTCAATATCTTTTTTAATGCACAAAGAATATTGAACAAAGGATAAGAAATGTCTGATAAAGAAAAGATATTTTTCGAACTGAAAAAACTCAACACTTAACACACAACGCAACTTTAAACAAGTTCAATCACCGTAATCTCCGGCAACACACCTACCCTTCCCGGATAACCGATAAAACCATAACCGCGGTTAATATATAATTTCTGTTTGCCTTCTTCATACAATCCCGCCCATTGCTTATATACATATTGCACGGGACTCCATTTAAAGCCTGGTATTTCAATGCCGAACTGCATGCCATGTGTATGACCGCTCAGCATCAGGTCTACATCCGGATATTTACTTTTCACTTCCATATCCCAATGACTGGGATCGTGACTCATCAATATTTTAAAATGATTCGGATCCGTTCCGGTATAAGCTTTCGCCATATTACCATAACTGTGAAACCTTGCTTTGCCACTGATGTTCTGCACGCCGATGAGACTGATCTCATCATTATTTCTTTTCAAAACAATATTTTCATCCAGCAGTAAACGCCAGCCAAGATCCGCGTGTACTTTTTTCAAACGTTCGAGGTTCGCATCTTTTTCAGCCTGGCTGTCCCAATGAACATAATCTGCATAATCGTGATTACCGAATGTACTATACACGCCCATTGGCGCTTTCAACTGACTGAACACATCCATATAATCATGCATTTCTTCCGCATGATTGTTGACAAGATCCCCTGTGAATAAAATAATATCCGCCTGCTCGTTCAGTATTTTCTGAACACCTTTGGCAACAGGACCTTTGTCCATAAAACTGCCGCTATGAATATCACTGATATGAATAATCTTCAATCCTTTGAATCCAACCGGCAAATTATCATAAGAGAGTTTTATTCTTTTTACAGTATACCTGTATTTATTTCCGAAACCATACAACAAGGTGCCGAATAATCCACCGCCGGCAATGAATCCAAGCCAGCTTAAAAAAGAAGAACGGCTGATCTTTTCCTGGCCGATATTATCAGCCACCGTATCCTGCATGAATAATTTTCCTGCAAGCCATTGAACGCCGCGGCGGATATCATCCACCAGGAAAAAAATTGCGGCAATTACTTTACTGAGAAATAATCCAACGATGGTTGCAAACATATAGGTCCGAACTTTCTTGGGAAGAAAATCAGGACCGGTAAATACAAATAATAAAAAACCAATGACTGCCAGCACCGTAATGCCCCAATAAATTGAATAGATGATGGTTCTGGTTTTCGGCGATGCTGATTGTGAAAGACTTTTAATTACCTGGAACATGTAGGTGTCCAGTAATAACATGATCGCTATAAAAATAAAAGCACCGGTGGGAGAACGCATTGAAAAGGTTTAAGGTTGAAGGTTTAAAGGTTAAGCAGATTTTACCAGGTTAGATGGTTCAAACCATTCCAGGAATTCATTCAGTTGATTATTGATGGCATTGAGTGTGTTAGCATCGGTGAATCTTCCTTCTTTATCCATCAGCAAATTTATAGAAGAGAGCGGTAATTTATTGGGGTGTACTGTTATTTTGAGATAATTTAAAATGTCTGCAAGATGATCCATGCCGCGAAGATTACCCGCCCTTCCGGTGGAATTACCGGTAATGAGTGCTTTCTTGAAGAACCAGATGCGATGTGTTGAACAAGTATCAAAAAGCATTTTTAAAACGCCCGGAAAGCTGCCGTTGTATTCCGGGATAATAAAAATAAATTGTTGGGTGGGAATGATCATTTCCTGCTCAATCTTCTCAAAAGCAGTGTCACGCTGCATTACATTGACATTCTCTAAAGAAAATAAACCGGCCTCTACTCCTTTTTCCTGCAGCAACCGACGGTATTCGAGTGCTACTTTATATGTATTACTGCCCGGCCTGTTGGTTCCCGATACAATTGTGATCATTATATTTGGTATTGTTTATAACTATAACAAACTTATTGGATCTTTGTTCCCCGGTTTTATGCCGAATGGTTATTTTTGCGCAAAACCATTTGGTGTTTATCGTTGGGCGTTTATTGTTATGGCAGTGCAATGATACGTTAGGTAATACGAATTGACAAAACGCCAAACAACAAACATCAAACATTTATAGGCCTGCAAATAAAAAGCGGCTTCCCTAACATGGCAAGAATAATAGGAATAGCAAATCAGAAAGGCGGCGTTGGCAAAACAACTACTGCAATTAATTTAGCGGCGAGTTTTGCAGTGCTGGAACATAAGACATTGCTGGTAGATGCAGATCCGCAGGCCAACAGTACTACCGGTACCGGCTTTGACCTGCACAATATTACGCAGAGCCTGTATGATTGTATGGTGAATGAAGTAAAGGCCAGGGACGTGATCCTTAAATCTGATATTCCTTATCTCGATATTATTCCTTCGCATATCGATCTGGTGGGCGCTGAAATTGAAATGATCAATTATCCCAACCGTGAAGGCGTGCTGAAAGAAATACTGGCCCCTGTAAAAGATGATTACGAATTTATCGTGATCGATTGCTCACCTTCATTGGGACTGATCACTGTAAATGCCCTAACCGCAGCCGACAGTGTGGTAGTGCCGGTGCAGACAGAATTTTTTGCACTCGAGGGATTGGGAAAACTGCTCAACACCATCAAGATCGTGCAGAACAGATTGAATACAGACCTGCAGATAGAAGGTATCCTGATGACGATGTATGATGGCCGTTTGCGTTTGTGCAACCAGGTGGTAAGTGAAGTGCGCAGGCATTTTGATGAAATGGTTTTCAGCAGCATCATTCACAGAAATACAAGATTAAGTGAAGCACCCAGTTTTGGTAAACCGGTAATTTTATATGATGCCGACAGCAAGGGTGCCGTTAATTATTTAAATCTTGCCCGCGAGATCTTACAGAAAAACAATATGACGAAAATTAAACAGGAAGAGAAAATAATTGAGTAGTACGTTCTACGTTGTACGTTGTAAGTGGAAATACCCTACTAGCAGCGGCTGACGTATAACGTTAAACATAAAACGTATAACGTACAATGACCCCGCCCAATAAAAAAGACGCACTCGGAAAAGGTATCAGAAGCCTGTTACAGAATATTGATGCTGATCTTAAAACCACTACCGGGAATTTAAGATCCGAAGTGGTAGAACACTCCACCGCCATTCTTCGTGTACCACTCACGGAAATTGAAGTCAATCCCAAACAACCACGCCGTGATTTTGATGAAACTGCGTTGAGTGAACTGGCTGCTTCTTTAAAGATCCACGACATTATTCAACCATTAACCGTAAGTAAATTATCTTCCGGTAAATACAGGCTCATTGCGGGTGAACGCCGTTTCCGTGCTTCTAAAATTGCAGGCCTGAAAGATGTTCCGGTTTATATACGCCAGGCAAATGATAGCCAGTTACTGGAACTGGCACTGCTGGAAAATCTGCAACGTGAAAACCTGAATGCTATTGAAATTGCATTGAGTTATAAACGCCTGATGGAAGATCTTGAATATACACAGGAACAGGTGGCAGAACGTATGGGTAAAGAACGCAGTACCGTTGCCAATTATATCCGTTTGTTGAAACTACCGCCTGATATCCAGATCGCAGTCCGGAATGGCAGCATCAGTATGGGTCATGCCCGGGCATTGATCAATGTGGATGTGGTGGATAAACAACTTTATATATTCAATGAAATAAAAGCAAAACAATTATCGGTGAGGCAAACAGAAGACCTCGTCCGTAAATTATATACCAGCGGAGGAACTGCTGTTAAAAATTCCGCAAAATCATCACTCGCGCCCTCGTTTAAAAAGATAGAAGATAATTTAGCATCGCATTACGCCACTAAAGTAAAACTCACGCACAATAAAAAAGGTTACGGCAGTATCTTATTCGATTATTATTCATTGGAAGAACTGAATGCGCTGCTGGATAAACTGAATATTAAAGTAAGTTGATGAATAAATCTGTTCTATTCCTGTTTATTCTTTTTTTGTTTTTGCAACCCATTGTGTTTGCACAAAACAAACCTTCTGATTCTATTCCAAAAAAAACAGTTGCTGTAAAATACAAGCCTGGCTTACGCAATATCTTCAATAAAACAGATACCAGCAAACCTTATTCGCCCCGCATTGCTGTTTTGCGCAGTGCCGTGTTGCCGGGCTGGGGACAGGCCACCAACAAAAAGTACTGGAAGATCCCGTTGGTATATGGGGCACTCGGTATTACCGCCGGCGTTTTTTT
>JBDUCW010000036.1:0-37799 GCA_040003235.1 Ferruginibacter sp.
GGCTGATTATATTGTTTGCAAATACCAGCGGAGATCATAATACGGCAACAGGCTACAACAGCTTATATCATAATACCATTGGTACGACAAACACGGCAATCGGAGACAATGCAATGCTCACCAATACTACCGGCAACGATAACACGGCTTTGGGCTATGATGCTTTGTTAATCAATTCAACAGGTAACAGCAATACCGCTGTTGGAAACAGTGCACTTCAAAATAATACAGCAAATTTTAATACCGCTGTCGGAACGCTTTCATTGCAGGGCAATACGTCCGGCAGTTCCAATACCAGTGCAGGATTTTATTCTCTGTTCTCAAACAATAATGGAAGCTTCAATGCTGCTTTTGGCGATAATGCGTTGTATGGAAATACATCAGGCAGTTCCAATGTTGCAGTTGGATCTTCAGCATTAACCAATAATACTTCGGGAAAAGGAAATACTGCTTTGGGAAATACGGCATTGGGGGGAAACACAACCGGTTTCAGCAATGTTGCGGTTGGCAATAAAACGCTTAACAGTAGCTCCACGGGAAGTAATCTTGTAGCAGTTGGTGACTCTGCAATGTACAAAACAAATGGTAGCAGCGCCAATACCGCTGTTGGTTCCAAATCACTTTTTTCTGTTACCAGCGGTGGATTCAACACTGCTGTAGGATTTCAAACCTTGTATAATAATACCGGCAACAGCAATACTGCAGTTGGAGCCCAGGCGCTTAATTTCAATTTAACTGGATCTGGCAACGTTGCGATCGGTACACAAACTATGATTGGTAATGCCACAGGTATTACTAATACTGCTATTGGCACTTATGCAATGTCTAATGCTGATCACGGTAATGGAAACACTGCCAACGGGTATGCCGCGCTGGCAAATAGTACCGCCGGTTTTTCCAATGTTGCAATCGGTATAGCAACTTTATATAGTTCTGTTTGGCAAAACAATACTGTGGCTGTTGGAGATTCTGCCCTGTACTATAATGGTCTCGGCGCTGTTTCAACATTGGATGGGATAGCAAATGTTGCAGTTGGTTCCAAATCACTTTTAAATAATACAAGTGGCAGAGCCAATACTGGTATCGGTTTCCAGGTGATGATGGCCAACACGACCGGAAGTCATAATACAGCAGCAGGATACACTGCCGGTGACGACATTACAACAGGAAGTGATAATACTTTTCTGGGTTATAATGCTAATTCAAATGGGGTAGGTACCATTTCCAATTCAACAGCACTTGGGTCAGGCGCTACCGTTACTGCATCTAATAATTTTGTTTTTGGAAATGCATTTATTACCAAATGGGGTTTTGGTCAAACAGCAGCTGCTGCCAATATCCTCGACTTTGTAAATACAACTGCCCGGCTTACTACCGGTGGCGTATGGACCAATGCAAGTGACCGCAGGTTGAAAAATAATTTTCAGGCAATGGATAAGAATGAAGTGCTCGAAAAGATCATGCACCTCGATATTCCCCGCTGGCATTATATGAAAGATGAAAATTCAATAACGCATATCGGGCCCATCGCGCAGGATTTTTATGCAGCATTTAAAGTAGGAGATGATACGACCATTTCCACGATTGATCCGGCCGGCATTGCTTTACTGGGCGTTCAGCAACTCAGCATTAATGCAACCGCAAAAGAAGCTAAGATCGCAGCGCAGGACAAAGAAATTGAATTACTGAAACAACAGTTGATTGAAATGAAAGCATTGCTCGTTTCAATACAACGATCCATTCCTGTAAAAGAAAAAAAATAAACCAAATGATTTTTATAATGCCGGAAAATATCGAACAAGCCCGCCCGGATGACAAGTCGGACGGGGAACAAAGAATATCTAACAAGCCCGCCCGGATGACCGGTCGGACGGGGAACAAAGAATATCGAACAAGGAAGTATTTTTAATTCTTAACTCTTAACTCTTAACTCTTAATTCTTAATTCTTAATTCTTAATTCTTAACTCTTAACTCTTAATTCTTAAACCGTCTTCCCTGTCTTTTAATTCTTTGATCTTATCCAATGCACTTGATACAACATCACACATGATCGTATACAATGCACCTTGTGATGGGTTCGCATAAATATGTTCCAGCGCTTCGTTCTCATTCGCAATTACAAGTGTGGGAATGTCCGGGTTTACTTTATGAATGCCTTCTTTTAATAAAGCAATGATCTCATCAGCAGTTCTTCCCCTTAAATTTTTATCGCAGCGGATAATGATCTCATCAAAACATCCCGCAGAAATTTCTCCCAGTTCACGTATGTCTTCATCTCTCCGGTCACCGGTGCCGCTGATCACGCCGATGCGTTTTGGATAATCCAGTTTACTGATGAAATCGGCCAGCAGTCTTAATCCATGCGGGTTGTGCGCAAAATCTGCCAGCATGGTAAAATGTTTGAAATTAAAAAAGTTCAAACGTCCCGGTGTCTGTGTACTCGATGGCACAAATGTGGTCAGGCCCTGACGGATATCTTCGATTGTAATGTCGCGGTATAAATAAGTGGCCATCACAGCAGGTAAACAATTATTGATATTGTGAATTGCCTTTCCTTCGTAAGTGAGCGGAATATCTTTGGCAGCCATCACTCTTATTTTCCAGGTGCCTTTTAAAATACTTACATAACCATTCTCATAAACTGTTGCCAGTCCGCCTTTGCTGCAATGCCGTTTGATACGCTTATTGTTTTCATCCATGCTGAACAAAGCAATATTGCATTTCAGTTCTTCGCGCATATTATATACCAGGTCATCATCTGCATTTAAAATGGCATAACCATGCGGGAATACTGTTTCCGGAACAACTGATTTTACTTTCGCCATCTGTTCAATGGTATTGATGCCACCCAATCCCATATGATCTGCCGCAACATTAGTTACAATAGCAACATCGCAATGCTGAAAAGCAAGTCCTGATTTTAAAATACCACCTCTTGCACATTCAAGCACTGCAAAATCAACAGTAGGATCTTTCAATACAAATGATGAACTAACGGGACCGGTGCAGTCTCCTTTCATCATCAATTGATTTTGTATGTATACACCATCACTGGTTGTATAGCCAACTTTTTTACCGGCGCTTTTTGCAATATGCGCTGCAAGTCTTGTAGTGGTTGTTTTACCATTAGTGCCGGTAACTGCAATAATGGGAATGCGGCCGGCGCTTCCTTTTGGAAAAAGCATATCAACAACGGGCTCGGCAACATTCCGTGCAAGACCAACTGCCGGTTCAATGTGCATGCGGAAACCTGGTGCTGCATTCACTTCCAGGATGGCACCGCCATTTTCAGTAACCGGTGTGCGAAGATCACTCGCCATAATATCAATACCACAAATATCCAGGCCAATGATCTTACTGATGCGTTCGCACATGAATACATTGTTTGGATGTACTTCATCTGTAACATCAGTACTGGTGCCGCCGGTAGAAAGATTGGCAGTAGGTTTTAATAAGACCAATTCTTTTTTTGCAGGAACAGTTTCTAATGTATAGCCTTTTTCTTTCAGCATGATCCAGGTAAAATCATCGATAGTGATCTGTGTCAATACTTTTTCATGACCATAACCACGACGCGGATCTTTATTTGTTTCATCAATTAACCACTGAATAGTATGTTCGCCATCTCCGGTCACGGCAGCCGGTGTACGCAATGCAGCACAAATAAATTTATGATTGATGACTAGGATTCTGAAATCAAAACCGGTAATAAATCTTTCAACAATAATACTTCTGCCATATTTCTGCGCAGCTTCCAATGCTTTTACTGCCTGTTCCCAATTGATAATATTGGTAGTAGCGCCCTTGCCATGATTGCCATCGATCGGTTTTAAAACCAACGGATAACCATAGCGGTCAATCGCTTCCTGCAGACCGGCTTCAGAACGGATGATCGTTCCTCTCGGAACCGGTATCTCCGCAGCTTCGAGTAAATTTTTTGTTTCTTCTTTATCGCAGGCAATATCAACGGCAATGTTGGAAGTGGTGCTGGCGATGGTTGCGCGGATCCTTTTCTGATGAACGCCATAACCCAGTTGTACCAGGCTATGTTTATTTAATCTTATAAAAGGAATATTACGCTTCATGGCTTCTTCCACAATACAACCCGTGCTGGGCCCAAGTCTTGTATCTTCGCGGATTTCGCGGAGTTTCATGATGTCTTCTTCAAGATCATATTCTTTATCATCAATGATGGCCTGGCAGATATCGAATGCAGCTTTGGCCGCATACACGCCTGCATCTTCTTCAAGATAATCGAACACTACAAAATATTCGCCTTCTTTACCGGTACCACGTGTTCTTCCGAAACCACAATCCATACCTGCGAGCGTTTGAATCTCCAGTGCAATATGTTCGATGACATGTCCCATCCATGTGCCTTCATCTACCCGCATAAAAAAACCACCAGGCACCAGTTCACTGCACCGGTGTTCATACATGCCGGGCAATAATTTTTCAAGCCGCTGGCGAAAACCATCAATGGAATTTGTAGGGCGCTGTTCCATTTCCTGCAGATCAATTTTCATCTGTATCAGTTTGCTGCGCCGGATGCTCCAGTAATTGGGCCCTTTGAGAACTTTGATTTCGAGGATCTTCATGTGCGGTTGTTGTTTTGGTTGTTGATTCTGGATGCTGGCTGGGAAATTACCACAATCAGTTTGCTTTGCAAAAAACAAAATTTGTATATTGTACAATCTTCAGCCTAACTGTATAAAATCAACCAATGAAAAAGATATTTTTCAATTACTCAGGTCAGCAGGATGATGTGGTGATGATGACCAACCTGTCGCTCCACTTTGCGGTGATGAAAGATCGGGTGTCGCTCTGGCACAAGGGCAAGATCCTGGCGGGCGAAGTGATCAAAGATGCCCTTGATAAAAATCTGGAAGACTCGGATGCAGCTGTACATTTACTCAGTATCAATTATGTAGCGGAAGACGATTGCATGGAATTACTGCAACACAGTATTGAACAGCATAAGAAAAATATTCCGGTGCTGCTGACCAGTTTCGATTGGCAGGCTGAGAAAACTATATCCGCACTGAAAGATGAATTCCTTCCGTTGGATCATGAGCCGGTTGATACGCATCGGAATTTTAATGTTGTATATACCGAAATTGTGCAAACTGTAAGGCGGGATATTTTCGGAGACGAAACAGCAGTTAAGTTTGATCACCGTAATCATTACTGGTTGCTGGCAGGAGTTGTACTCGTTATTGGATTTTTTGCTGCATTGTGGATGGATAATTTATTTGATTCCATCAGCATTGCGCTTTTATCATTCATGCTGTTTGGAATTGCAGCGTTGTTTATTTTACGCAAGACCATTTTTCCTACATCAGTTTCAACAACTAAATTCTGATCAATGTCAACAGAAATAAGATATCACCAGGAAAACCTGCTTGATAAATTTATAAAAAATGAAAAACGATCAAAGCTTTGGGCCCTGTTAAGTGTACTCGCTTTTTTTGCTGTGGGTTCTGCCATATTGGTCATTGCTTACAAAATAAAAAAAGAACAGGTCGTTAGAACAATTGTTGCGCCATCGCATACTGATACAATTTATATTACCAAAACAATGGGGGAACAGGTCAATAAAAATCCGGACAAGGACAATCAGATCAATCAGCAGCAGGTTGAAATTACGAGGCTGCAGGAACAGTTAAATACTGCTGAAACGAAATACACACAACAGACACAATACGTGCAGCAATTGGTAACACAACTGGAAGCCTGTAATTCAAAACCAACGACCTCAATAGTAACTCCAACAACAACGCCAACGGCATCAACCATAATCTATGTATACACACTTGGTGGAACCGCCGATAGTACGATATCGAAAATCAGAAATACTTTATCAGGGAAAAGAGGATCAGGCGTTAAACTTATTTTTGGTTCCAACAGAGCAGAAGCAAGGCCTGCCGTTAATTATGTTGATCCGAAGTATCAAAAAGTTGCGGATGATATTGCCAATTATCTAAACAACAAAGACCGTTTCAGAATGCAGGGCAATCTGCCGGTAGTACAGGTTAAGGGAACTGTAAGTGAGGGCGCCAATGTTGAAATATTTCTCAGGTATATAAATTGACGGGTTTTTTTTATCAAAAAGATTAGCAGTTACTTATTAAATCATTCACATGAATAATCGACGATCCTTCTTAAATAAAATCGGTTTATTGTCTGGTGCAGCTGTTGCAGCAAATATGTTTCAACCTGCATGGAGCAGGGGTTTGCAGCGTGCATTAAAATATGCTGCACCGATCCCGCCATCAGAGTTAGCGAGTGATGAAGACTTCTGGTATTATATTCAGCAGTGTTATACCATTGCGCCTAATTTTGTGAACTTAAATAATGGTGGTGTTTCTCCTGCCCCCAAATCTGTGCAGGACGCTATGAAAAGATATTACGACCTCAGCAATGAAGCGCCCAGTTATTATATGTGGCGCATTCTGGATACCGGCCGCGAACCTTTGCGTAAAAGGCTCGCGGCTGTTGCAGGTTGCGATAAAGAAGAAATTGCTTTGCACCGCAATGCATCGGAAGCATTGGAAACAGTCATATTTGGTATTGATTTAAAAGCCGGTGATGAAGTGCTGTTGACCAAACAGGATTATCCGAACATGATCAATGCCTGGCAGCAGCGCGAAAAAAGAGAAGGCATCAAATTGGTATGGATCAATCTTGAATTGCCGAGTGAAGACAATGATTATCTCGCGAAGCAATACACGAATGCATTTACTGCAAAAACAAAAGTTGTGCATGTTACGCATATGATCAACTGGATCGGACAAAAAATTCCGGTACGTAAAATTGCTGATGCTGCCAAAGCAAAAAATATCCAGGTGCTGGTGGATGGCGCACATACTTTTGCGCATTTTGAATTTACGATCCCATCACTCAACTGCGATTATTTTGGAACAAGTCTGCACAAGTGGCTGGGAGCACCAATCGGCACAGGCATGCTGTATGTACGCAAAGAAAAAATAAAAAGTATCTGGCCGTTATTTGGTGCAGGGGATAAGGATGAAGACAATATCCGCAAGTTCGAACACCTGGGAACAAGGCCATTTTTTATAGAAGAAGCGATCGACAAAGCCATTGACTTTTATGACATGATCGGCATCAAACGAAAAGAAGAGCGGCTCGTCTATTTAAAAAATTACTGGATGGAAAAAGTAAAAGATGTTCCTAAAGTTCAGTTGCATACTTCTTTCAAACCGGAATTTTCATGCGCCATCGGGTTGGTTTCCATCGAAGGAAGAAAAGCTTCTGAACTGGATAGTTTTTTATGGGAGAAATATCATATTCATACCGTCGGCATTGAATGGGAAAATATCAAGGGTGTGCGCATCACGCCGAATGTATATACTTCATTAAAAAATTTAGACCTGCTTGTGGAAGGCATTAAAACATTTGCCGCACTTGCATAATTAAAAATTAAAAATTAAGAATTTTTTCAAGGCCTGTTTTCATTTGAATCATCCAAATCCTGTTTCAAATGGAAGGATTTTTTAATTTTTAATTTTTAATTCGGCTTTTTGGCTTAGATGATCTTTCGTTTATTGATGTTCGTGGGAAGGCTCATCATCTGTGTTATTCAATTGATGTACAGGAACTGAGTTTATCTTTCAAATAGCATCTCTCAAAATAATTCATCAATTTATTAATGCACATCCGTTAGTAAGTAGCTGACTGTTCAGCAAAAGCTTTTCCCTTATTTTTGTAGTCACCACAAAAACGGTCAATGCAATCTGCGAAAGGAAAACTGATAGCCATAGGAGGCGCCGAAGATAAAGGCTCCGAAAAAACCCCCGAAGGACTTCATCATATCAATCTCAATTTTTTTGAACTGGGAATTTTAAGGCGCATCGTTGAAGAAAGCGGTGGTGTAAATGCACGCATTGAAGTGATCACAACAGCAAGTATGATTCCTTATGAAGTGGGAGAAAATTATTTAAATTCTTTTGGCAAGATCGGTTGCACCAATATCGGTGTCATGCATATCCGCAACCGCGCCGATGCAAGAGATGAAGATTATCTCAGCCGCATCCGTGCATGCAATACTGTGATGTTCAGCGGGGGCAACCAGTTAAGACTGAGCAGTACATTTGGCGGAACAGAATTTCTGCAGATCGTAATGGAACGTTATGAAAATGAAGAAAATTTTTTAGTGGCCGGAACTTCTGCCGGTGCAATGGCCATGAGCAATACCATGATCTATGAAGGCAATGCAACGCGTGCACATTTAAAAGGGGAAGTAAAGATCACTACCGGTCTTGGTTTTATGGATGATGTGATCTTCGACAGTCATTTTGAAAAACGCGGAAGATTCGGAAGACTGGCGCAGGCCGTGGCTTCCAATCCATCCTGCGTTGGCATCGGGTTGGGAGAAGATACCGGGATGATCGTCACCAATGCCAATAAAATGGAAGCGATCGGAAGTGGTCTTGTAATTATTATTGATGGTTATAATATTCGTCACAGCAATATTGCTGATATTCCTTATGGTAATCCTATCAGCATCGAAAATCTTACCGTGCATTTTTGTGAAAACGGGAATGGGTATCTCGTAAAAGAAAGAAAATTTTTACCGGAAGCTTCTGATGGTGCAGTGATAAAGAAACAGGTGGAGGTGGAATGAGTTGTACGTTATACGTTGTACGTTTTAAGTTTGATGCTTTATAATTTATGATTTTTATAAAAAACGATTTGCTTTATATTCAGTATTAATACAGTCTAAATAAAAAATGGTCGGTGTTTCACCGACCATGGAAAAGCAATAACTTTTGAGCTGCTGTTTTAACTTATAACGTAAGACATAAAACGTATAACGTAAAACGTTTTACGGCATATCTACATAAAAAGAAATCTTTTCTCCTTTCGAAATGCCGAAATTATCTACAAACAAAGTAGGGATTGCATAGAAATAACTTTTTTGTCCGTGCGGCATATCGATCGCGTTGTAAGGAACATCCACCCACCAGGTTCCATTCCGGAATCCATGTTCAGTGATATCATATTCAGGTGTATAGCTTGCTGCAAAACCATTCACATCAGAATAGGTAGGATAGATCAGGCTTTTCACCTGTTGGTTGGTAGCCGTACTGTAAATATGGATCACGATCTGGAATTTTTTTCCGAAAGATGCAGGAATATCCACCTTCCCCTGGATTTTCATGTTGAGGCCAACGTTAGGATCAGCAGGATTTTTTACATCATAATCAACATTGGTACTGCTGAAATCAATTTTCTCAAACTGCGTATGATCCTCGATGGTGTTGCTGTAATTATTGTTATTATCATAATTGCCTTTGTTAGGATCCTGTGTAGGCTGTTCATTGGTTGGAGCATTCGGAGTTTTTTCTGATGCTGCATCTTTCGCAACAAAACCATATTTGACCACCTGCGTAAACAAACGGTAATCGATCCAGCTGAATCCATTATCACCCCATTCTTTGCCCCAGCTGTTCATTACTTTAAATGCAGCTTTGGCATCATCATATCCGGTGAGTAACATGCAGTGGCCGCCTTCGGGTGTTCCCGCTTCCTTCCAGATATAATCTGCTTTCTGATTAAAACCGCCATCAACAAATTCTTTTGAAACGTCTGCGCCGATGATCACCGGGTAACCCGCACTCAATTGTGCTTTTACTTCTTTAATGTCCTGCACATTCACCTGTCTCCAGAAATCAATCCGGAATTTTTTTGCATCCGCCTTTGCAGCTTCCGACGGCTTACTTGTAAAATCCGTTTCACTGTAAGGCATATCATCCATCGGGCAAACACCTTGTTCAGACAATACATTCAGCGCGTCTGTAACATAAGTGGGTGCATTCATCCCATTATTGATCTGGTTATAAATGTAAGAAGGACTGAAAATGTATTGCTGTCCGAGTTCCAGTTTTTCCTGGTAACTTTTTAACGCGTAAGCAATGGCCCAGGCCACGCATGAATTCTGGCTGCCCTGGTTTCCAACCGGCGGCATCTTGTCGGAAAGATCAATCTTTGATGGTAATTCATCTCCGCCAAAAGGCGTTGAAGCCAACGGAATACCCGCAAGTTTATCGCGGTTTTCAAATTTCATTCCCAGTGGCACTTCATGCGAACCGGAAGAACTTTTGTCGTTTCCCTTGTTGGAATTATTGCAGGAGTTGAAAAAAGCAAATAGTGCAATCAGTACAATTGCCTGTTTAGGATTCATCATATTGAGTAAGTTTCTATAAAGATTATAAATAGTTTTCAAACAAGCAAGCTTTAATGCGTATCCGGACCGTCATTAACAATAAGTGGGGGAAATACAGCACCTGTAATTCCAGGATTTCCTTTGCTGTTCGATATTATTTTATCTTTCCTTAATGAAACGAAGCACATTTATACAACAGTCCGCTTTTGCAACTGCAGCTCTATTTACTGAAAAATTATCTTTTGCAACAGGATCTGAAAAAGAATTTCCGGTAGTGCGTATCGCAGAAAATCTCCGGAAGTTTAAAAGTCCTGCAGTAGAAAAACTGATCGCAGAGATTAAAAAAAATGTCAGCAATAAAGAGATCGCGTGGCTGTTTGAAAATTGTTTTCCCAACACACTTGATACAACCGTTGAATTTGAGATCATTAACGGCAGGCCGGATACATTTGTGATCACCGGCGATATTGATGCTATGTGGCTACGTGATTCCAGCGCTCAGGTATGGCCATATCTCCCTTTGATGAAAGCAGATAAAAATCTGCAGGAACTTATTAAAGGTGTTATCAACCGGCAGGTGAAATGTGTTTTAAAAGATCCCTACGCCAACGCATTTTATAAAGATGAAACAAAGATCAGTGAATGGAAAAACGATAAAACTGAAATGAAACCAGGTGTGCATGAAAGGAAATGGGAAATAGACAGCCTGTGTTATGTGATTCGTTTATCGCATGGATATTGGAAGGAAACCGGCGATATTACTGTATTTGATAAGGACTGGAAACAGGCGATGAGCCTCGTTATTAAGACTTTTAAAGAACAGCAGCGGCTGGAAAATGAGGGACCTTATAAATTTGAACGGACCACCAGTTGGGCAACAGATGGTGTGGCGCTGGGTGGTTATGGTTATCCTGGGAAAAAGATCGGGTTAATATTTTCCATGTTCCGGCCCAGCGATGATGCAACGCTTTTCCCGTTTACGGTATCTGGTAATATGTTCGCCATGATTTCACTGGAGCAATTGAATGACCTGCTTGCTGTGGTGGATGAAAAAATGGAATTGCGGAGAACGGTATATGAACTCAAAAAACAATTATCTGTTGCACTGGAGAAAAACGTAATTGTGAAACATGAAAAATTCGGCAACGTAATCGCTTATGAGATCAATGGTTTTGGAAGTTATAATTTAATGGACGATGCAAATGTGCCTTCATTGCTTTCCCTTCCTTACCTCACTGGTGATTTTATGCTACAGAAAGAAGAATATCATAATACACGAAAAATGTTACTAAGCGAATACAATCCTTTCTATTTTAAGGGGAAAGCCGGTGAAGGGATCGGTGGCCCGCATGTTGGCATGAATTATGTCTGGCCAATGAGCATTATTATGAGAGCGCTTACTTCAAAGGAGGATCAGGAAATAAAATTCTGTTTGACCATGTTACAGCAAACCCACGCTGGTACGGGTTTTATGCATGAATCATTTCATAAGGATGACGCAACAAAATATACGAGGAAATGGTTTGCATGGGCTAACACTTTGTTAGGAGAATTGATCTGGAAAGTTTACCGGGAACGATTGCATTTATTAAGAACATAATCATATTTTTACATTTCTTAAACATCTTTATTAACTATTATTAAAATCCATGAGAAAATTTCTACTATCTCTTCTATTGTTTAGCGTTCTGCAAACAATAAAAGCCAACAACATAACAGTAAGCAACGTAGTAAGACTGTCTGTAAATACAGTACAGCATTCAAGCATGATTCGTTTTGATGTAAACTGGGAAAATTCCTGGCGTGATGCGAGCAATTGGGATGCGGCCTGGATATTTATTAAGTATCGTGTAACCGGTGCAAGTGGCGCCTGGAGCCATGCCACACTTAATTATGTAGATGGAATCAATGATGGCCATACGGCAGCAACCGGTTCAGTGATCAATACTTCTAATGATGGTAAAGGAATTTTTATTTACCGCAATGCAACCGGCTCCGGTACCAATTCATTTACAAATGTTCAGTTACGCTGGAATTACGGTGCCGATGGGATCAGCGATAATACTTTTGTAGATATCAGTGTATCCGGAATTGAAATGGTGTATGTTTCGCAAGGCAGTTATTTTGTTGGAGATGGAAGTGTGACGAATGTACAGGGAGAGTTTGTAGATGGTGCCAGCACCAATCCTTTGCAGATCACTTCCGAAAACGGTCTCACACTGGGTGGTGGAACTACAGGAAGTCTTGGTAATAACAACCGCAGCGGTATGGCCAACAATGGCATATTCTCGCTTCCGCCGAATTCAATCGATGATTTCGATAATACCACTCCACAAACATTGCCTGCGACCTTTCCAAAAGGCTTCAATGCTTTTTATTGCATGAAGTATGAAATAACACAGGCTCAGTATGTTGATTTTCTCAATAAAATATCTGCTGCACAGTTTGTCACCCGTTATGATGCGGCAAATTATTCTACCAGTGACGGAGGACACACAGTTACCCGTTATAATATTACCGGTACTTATCCAAACATGACTACCACTACGCCGGATCTTCCCAATATTTATTTCGAATGGTATGATGCGGCTGCTTATGCAGACTGGACAGGCCTCCGCCCTATGACAGAAATGGAATTTGAAAAAGCCTGCCGCGGAACTGCAGCACCTGTGGCAGATGAATTTGCATGGGGAACAAATACGGTTGCTGGATCAGTGTATACCATCAATGCATTGGGTACACCCAGTGAAGGGATCGCTTCTAATTATTCCACTACCACGGGCAACTGCTGGTATACCAATACCAAAAATTTTGATGCAATCGCCAGAGTAGGCATCTTCGCTGCAAACGGTTCCAACACCGGGCGCATCACTTCCGGTGCTACCTTCTGGGGCATTATGGAAATGAGCGGCAATATATTTGAACGCTGTGTTACTGTTGGAAGGCCCGAAGGACGGGGATTCCAGGGCACACATGGAGACGGGACCTTAACAGTTGACGGAAATGCAACGAATACCGACTGGCCTGGCTATACTGCAGGAAACGGTGTGAACACAGTTTTTGGTTGTGGTTACAGAGGTGGTAGTTTCAATTTCCCGAATCCTACGATTTATAACTGCAGGGTTTCATCCAGGATCATGGCAACTGCATTTTACAATTCAAGATATTATGATGACGGTGCAAGACTTGTAAGATCTGCACAGTAATCATCTTTATTCTTTATCAGTAATAAAAAAAATTATGAAAAAAATATTTACAATTCTTTTGTTGACAGCTGCCTGCAAATTTGCTACGGCACAGGGAAAATTTTTTGGTGGTAATGGAGATGGATTCTCTACTGCCACAATTATCAGTCAGTTGCTACCGGTAAGCATTACCGATTTTAATGCAAAGCTGCAGCAAAATACAGTAGCCCTTTCTTTCGGCATCAGTTCCGATGTAGCTTTTTGTAATATCATTATTGAAAGAAGTCTTGACGGACGTAGCTTTTCAGGCATCGACACCATCAATGCCTCTTCGGGCGGTGGTTATTACGACAGAACATTTACAAGAGAAGACAGGCATCCCGGATCAGGAAAAAATTATTACCGTGTAAAAATAATTTATTGCACAGGAAATAATATTTACAGTAAAGTAGTACTGGTAAATGTAACTGCTCAGGGAACTGTTTATTATGCAGACAGAACTTTATATTACCAGGTTAAAGATCAGACGGACCTGAAAATATTTAACAGTCAGGGACAATTGGTGCTGACAAAAAAATTACCGCAGGGTAGTGGTACAGTTTCATTGGATATGCAGACAAAGGGATTGTATGTTTGTAAGTTATCAGATGGAACTTCAGTAAGAATAGTAGTAGAATAATCAGAACTGCAGCTTGACTGCCTGAAATATAAACAGCTTTTGTTAGTGATAACAAAAGCTGTTTGCGTTAAAGCAATCCCTGGTCGCTTTCCCAGATACGTGAATCACGGCCCCCGAATTTTTTCACATAATAATTATTGCGCTTCGCCCATTTATATAATTTTTTGCGGACGAGTTTCGGATAGAAATTACTGAGCACAGATCTTTCTTTATCAACCAGCCCGATATAATTCAGTACACGGTAAGAAGCACTTGCGCAACGGTTTCCAAACACTGCATAATCAAAAGGCGTTTGTGAAGAGTAGGATGTAAATATTTTTTCAAGAGAATCTTTTTGAAATTTAGTAACAGGCACCAGTATGTATGCAGACTTATCATTCAGGGTATCCCATTTTAATTTATCATGGATACAGAATTTTCCATTGGGATTTTTTTTATTGGGAAAAACATGACAGTTACCACCGGGCCCAAAATCGAGGCACCTGCCATCCATTTCAATATTTACATGGCCACCTTTGATACCACCGAAACGTTTGGATTCTGTTTTCTTAAAACCTTTTGCAGGTTTGGAACCGTATAAAAAATTAACGCGTATAAAAGAAGTATCGCCCTGGGCGGAACAAACTTTAAATGAAAAAGCAAGGCAGATAAAAAGTACGTTTTTCATGGGCGCAAAACTAAACAGCAATGACGAGGTAATAATTTTTCTTTCCTTTCTGAATGAGTAAATATTTGTTAAATAATAAAAGTGCTGTTTCAATTTTCATGTCAATGCCCTCCACTTTTTTGCGGTTGATGGATACACCGCCGCCGTGAACCATTTTCTTTGCTTCGCCTTTGCTCGGAAAAATATTTGTTGCAGCTAAAAAAGAAACCACATCAATAGTGTCGGAAATTGCTGCTGCTGGGTAGTCCACCTTTACAATACCTTCCATATTATTCAGATCATCTTCTGAAAGATCATCTGCGGCTATATTCTGGCCCGCGAATAATTTTTCCGTTGTGGCTATTGCTGAATTGTATTCATCAACGCCATGTACAAAAATGGTTATCTCTTTTGCAAGTTCTTTTTGAAGAATCCTTTTGCCCGGATCTTTTTTATGTTCTTCCAGCAGGGTTTCAATGGTTTCTTTATCCAGGAAAGTAAAGATCCTGATCCATCCGGCTGCATCATTATCATTGGCATTTAACCAGAACTGGTAAAACTGGTAAGGCGTTGTTTTGCCTGCATCCAGCCAGATATTTCCTTTTTCTGTTTTACCGAATTTTCCACCATCCGATTTCTTAATCAACGGACAGGTAAATGCAAAAGCTTCCGCTCCTGATTTTCTCCGGATAAGCTCTGTGCCGGTTACAATATTTCCCCACTGGTCACTTCCGCCCATCTGCAGTTTGCAGTTTTTATTTTTATGCAGCCAGTAAAAGTCATAGCCCTGTACCAATTGGTAAGTGAATTCAGTAAAACTCATTCCGGTTTCACTTTCGAGTCTTTTCTTTACACTGTCCTTGGCCATCATATAGTTTACTGTAATATGCTTACCCACATCGCGGATAAAGTCAAGAAAAGAAAAATTTTTAAACCAGTCATAATTATTGGCCATTTCAGCAGCATTGGGTTTACTGCTGTCAAAATTTAAAAATTTTTCCAGCTGTTTTTTAACACAGGCAACATTATGATTGAGAATGTCTTCGCTGAGGAGGTTACGCTCTTCACTTTTTCCGCTCGGATCTCCCACCATTCCTGTGGCTCCTCCAACAAGTGCAATGGGTTTATGACCGCTTTTCTGAAGATGGATCAACAGTATAATAGGTACAAGGCTTCCGATATGAAGACTATCAGCCGTGGGATCAAAGCCGATATAACCGGTTACCATTTCTTTATTGAGCAATTCCGCCGTTCCGGGCATAATGTCCTGGATCATACCCCGCCAGGTCAGTTCTTCTATAAGATTCTTCATGTTCACTTGATAAATAAGTTGAGTGCCTTCAGGAGTTACCCGTAAAATTTTCAGCAAAAATGCTCATAAAAACCGAGAATCTTGTTACTTTTACGCTCCCTTGACAAGTTTCGGCAATTTACTTACTTTCTTTACATCCGAAACTGCAATATCACCGTTAATTAACCGTTATTCTGTATCCACAAAAAAGTTTAGAGATAGTGAAGAAAATTTTACTCGCCCTTCTAACCGTAATCATTGGCATGTCCGTTTCTGCGCAGTTATACAATAACGAGTGGATCGATTACAGTAAAACATATTACAAATTTAAAGTCGGAGTAACTGCATTACACCGGATCAGTCAGCCGGTATTGGCAGCTGCAGGGCTTTCAGGAACACAGGCTCAGAATTTTCAAATCTGGAAAAACGGGCAGGAAATACCCCTGTATACTTCTGTTGCTGCAGGAACTTTATCTGCAACTGATTACCTGGAATTTTATGGAGAGCAGAACGATGGCACTATTGAAAAACAACTTTTTCGATATGATAGTCTGCAGATGTGTGATAAGGTAAGTCTGCTAACAGACACTTCGAGTTATTTTCTTACCACTAATACGCTTACTTTAAATAAAAGAATTATCAATTTCAATAACAATATAGCGGGCAATTTACTTGCACCGGAAAATTATTTTATTCATAAACTTGGAAAGTATTACCGTGATTATATGAATGCCGGTTATGGTATTGATTTTGGGGAACTGGTCTGCTCATCATCTTTTGATGTTTGTGAAGGATGGAGTTCTAACTGGGTATATGGCGGATCCACAGCATATGACTATACACAGTCCCTTCACATTTATCCAGGCGGGCCCAATGCATCAATCACTGCAGTTACAGCGGGCAATACTGCTAATGGAAGAGATGTTGACATTCAGTTAAACGGAAATGAAATAGGGAGTAGTTATATAAATGGATTTGCCATTCAGAAAACTATTAGTGCATCAATACCCTTGTCTGCTTTTCCCGATGATGATGCAAATGTTTCTTTTGAAAACCAGGGTTTTGGAAATGATAACATTGTGATATCTTATTACGAATTGAATTATCCGCGTCAATTTAATTTCGGGGGACAATCGAAATTTTACTTTGAATTGCCGGCCAGTGTTATCGGTAAGTTTCTGAAGATCGCTAATTTTAATTATGGTACTGCTGCACCGGTGCTATATGATATTACAAACAATCTCAGGATAACGGGTAATATTACAAATGCCGATAGTGTGCAATTTGTATTACCTCCCTCGGTTAATCCGCGTAAATTATTTCTTTCCAGCACCGACAATGGCACTACTGTGAGCATTGCCAACCTGCAGCAACGCAGTTTTATCAACTACGCCAGTATTGGCAACCAGGGCAATTATATGATCATCAGCCATCCGAATTTATTCAATGACGGAGCGGGAAATAATAATGTAGAAAACTATCGGCTTTACCGCAATTCAGTTGCAGGCGGAAGTTATAACGTCAAAGTTGTGGACGTGAATCAGTTAACTGACCAGTTTGGTTTTGGTATAAAAAATAATCCATTGGCTATCCGAAATTTTGCGTCGTATATGCTGGCTACATTTACTACAGCACCAAAATATCTTTTCCTGATGGGTCGTGGCGTTGATTATACGGAGTTCCGGCCTTACGAAAATGATCCCAATATGGATAAGCTGGCGTTGATTCCTACTTTTGGTTGGCCTGCCTCTGATAATTTATTAACTACAACACGGACAGGAACTACACCAAGGATAGCTATCGGGCGGCTGTCTGCTGTCACAGGAACAGAAGTAGGTTATTATCTTGATAAGGTAAAACAATTTGAACAGGCACAGCAATCAACTGTTCAAACAATTGCCGGCAAGGGATGGATGAAAAATGTAGCGCAGATCACCGGGGCTATTTCTGATCCCGGATTATATGGATTACTCACCACCTATATGGACAGTTATAATTCAATTATTTCGGATAGCCTTTTTGGTGGTAAGGTGTATAGCTTCAGTCAGAATACCGGTCAGTACAATGCGATCGGTTCCAATAAAACCATTGATTCATTATTTGATAACGGCATGAGCCTGCTGACCTATTTTGGTCATTCATCTCCGAATACACTGGAGTTTAATTTAGACAATCCCAATAACTACAACAATCCGGGGAAATATCCACTGATCCTCATCAATGGTTGTGCTACCGGAAACTTTTTTACATTCGATACACTTCGTAAAACGCCTGGCAACGGAACGCTTTCAGAAAAATATCTTTTTGCCAATCAAAAAGGCAGCGTTGGTTTTATAGCAAACACGCACCTGGGCCTGCCACAGCAGATCGACTATTTCACAACAGAATTTTATAAAAATATTTCAACACAGATGTATGGCCAGGGAGTTGGTGATATGATACGGAGTACCATGCAATATCTTACCGATACTTATCCCAATGATTTTGTGGCGCGTTGTCATAGTGAAGAAATTACTTACCATGGCGATCCGGCATTGAAACTGAATACACAGGCAAAACCAGATTATACCATCGAAGATTCGCTGATCAGTTTTAACCCTTCACTGATCAGTGTTGCCGATGAAAAAATGAATGTGAACATAAAGATCCTGAATATAGGCAAAGCAGTAAATGATTCACTCACGATCCGTTTTCAACAACAGTTTCCGGATAATTCAATTATAACAATTGGCCAACGGAGAATAAAAGCTACGCTTAATGAAGATACTCTGCAGCTTTCAGTAGCACTGAATCCTTTACTGAATAAAGGAGTGAACAAAATTATTGTAACTATCGATCCTGATAATCAGATTCAGGAATTATCAGAAACCAATAATTCGGTTTCAAAATCATTTACCGTACTGGAAGACGAGATCCGTCCGATTTATCCCTATAACTATTCGATCGTGAATAATCCTGCAGTTGTGTTATATGGATCAACAGCAAGTCCATTAGCAGGATCAAGGCAGTATGTGATGGAAATGGACACCAGCAGACTATTCAATTCTCCCGGCAAAATAACCAAAACAGTTAGTGATTCCGGAGGTATTATAAAATTTGTTCCGGGAATTACTTATATCGACAGCACAGTATACTATTGGCGTGTCACTATCGGTCCGGTTACCGCAAACACGCAATGGCTGGGCAATTCATTTACATTTATCAATGGTACCGACGATGGTTATAGCCAATCGCATTTTTATCAATACACGGATAATAATTTCAATGGAGTGAACATCGACAGCAATTCGCGCAAATTCCAGTTTGATGATAAAACACGGAAACTGCTGATAAGGGCGGGAATCTATTCATATTACAGCTGGGATCAGAATAATATTAATATCAATAGTGACCAGGTAGAACAATGGGGATGCCTTTTTGGGACATTGCAGTTTTATGTATTAGATAGCCTGACGTTACAGCCATGGAGCAATCCCTTAAACTCAGGAGGGCCTGGCCGTTTCGGCAGTAATACACCCTGTTCCAGTGGAAGTGGTAACGATCGCAAATTTTTTGAATTTGCCTATACAGATGCAGCCAACCGTAAAAAAGGAATGGATTTCTTTGATAGCATTCCTTTGGGTATGTATGTGGTGGTAAGAAATCTCGATTGGTATCTCAATACTACTTTCATTAATGACTGGAAAGCAGATACTGCAACACTTGGCAGCGGACATTCACTATGGCACAAATTTCATCAGATGGGCCTTGATATGATTGATTCTTTTACCACAAACAGACAATTTGCATTTATATTTAAAAAAACAAGCAACGGAGCTTCGGAAATCAGACAATATGTTTCACCTTCTGTTGAAGTGCAACTGGTAGATACTGCAATTCTGCTTGGTAAAGAGATAACAGGTAATATGACCAGTGCTTTACTGGGGCCGGCTAAAAGCTGGAACAGGTTTAAATGGAATAAAAGATCCATTGACGATTCTACCAATAGCCGCCATTTTGAGTTGATCGGTCAAAACAGTTCGGGTAATGATGTGGTGCTCGCTACTATTTACAATTCAACGGATACTTCTATTGCATTTATCAATGCAGCTACTTATCCCTATCTTAAAATAAAAATTTATAATAATGACGCAATGCATGCCAAGCCCACCCAGGTAAAATACTGGATGCTGACTGCTACCAAACCACCGGAAGGCGGCCTTTCGCCAAACAGGTTTTTTGTGTCAAAAGATACGCTTACGGATGCAGACACCCTTCATTTCAAAGTATCCTTCAAGAATATCAGCAATGTACCGTTTGACAGTTTAAAAATCAGGCTGACCGTTACTGATAAGAATGGCAGTAACAGTATCTATACGCCTGCGGGATTTCCCGGATCAAAAGTAGCTCCGCTTGCAGTTAATGACAGTGTGATCCTTTCTTATAATATTCCGGCTGCAACTTATGGCGGTAAAAACCAGTTAATGCTGGATGTAAACCCCGATAATGACCAGATAGAAAAATTCCATTTTAATAATGTACTGTATCAGAACTTCTGGGTCACAGCACCATTTTGTCCGGGCTCGGATATTTATTATACATCCGGATACCGCGGAACAGGATATACTTATCAATGGCAGGTTGACAATGGCAGCGGTTATGCGAACATCAGCAATGATGCCGTTTATTCCGGTGTTGGAACAGATTCTTTGAAACTGACCGGAGCGCCCACCAGCTGGTATGGATATAAATACCGTTGTGTTGTTACGCAGGCTGCTACAATATATTATAGTGTTGAGACCTTATTAAAATTTGGTATGCGGTGGACCGGGTCGGTAAGTACAGCCTGGGAAAATCCCGCCAACTGGAGCTGCGGATCATTGCCGGATCAGTATACAGATGTGAGTATAGGAGCAGGAACGCTTAATTATCCAAGGGTAAATACTTCTGTTTCCTGCAGATCACTCAAAATCGCTGCCACTGCAGTTGTTACTGTCTCTACAGGCGCAAATCTTACAATTAAAAAGTAAAAAATATTTCTTAAAAAAATAACGTGAAGGTTGTATATGAAAATATGCAGCCTTTTTTTACAATGGAGGGTCTTATAAGCGCCGGGTAGGCAAATAAACCGTAACTATTGTTGATATAATCTGTTAAGCAGTTAAATTTGTAAGACTCCGGAAGGCTCTAATAAGCGCCCGGGCACAATTTATCAGGTTTAAATTCGTTTTCAAGAACTGGTTATTGCAGATTTTCTGAAGCAATTAATACTAACCCCCTAACCCGGATAATAATATGATACGTTACTTTTTGGCTTTGCTGATATTGCCGCTTTTATGCCCTGCATTGTCATACGGCCAGTTTCGAAAATATTCCAATGAATTTTTAAATATCGGTGCGGGTGCAAGAGGCCTTGCAATGGGCAATGCCCAGGTAGCTTCTGTAAATGATGGCACCGCGGGCTACTGGAATCCTGCCGGCCTTACCGGTGTAAAAGATGTTCCCAATATCGGCCTCATGCACTCCGAATATTTTGGAGGCATCGGTAAATATGATTACGGATCCGTTGCTGTTCCCATACAGGATAACAAACGTACAATCGGATTTTCATTGTTAAGATTCGCTGTGGATGATATTCCTAATACACTTTTCCTGGTGGAACCGGACGGGAGTATTAACTACAATAATATACAGAGTTTTTCTTCGGCTGATTATGCTTTCCTTTTTTCTTTTGCACAGAACCTGAAAGAAACAGAAGATAAACATATCAGCTTTGGTGTAAATGCAAAAGTGATTTACCGCAAGGTTGGCCATTTTGCAACTGCCTGGGGATTCGGTATAGATGCAGGCATACAGATGCATGGAAACCGCTGGCACCTCGGCGCAGTGGCCCGTGATCTTACTACCACTTTCAATGCCTGGAGTTTTAAATTTACAGATAAAGAAAAAGAAGCATTGTATCTTACCAAGAATGATATCCCGGTAAAGTCAACAGAACTCACCGCCCCAAGAATTATTATCGGGGGAGGATATAATTTCAGACTCGGGGGCAGTGTAAATTTAATGGCCGAATTAAATGCAGAATGTACGTTTGACGGAAAAAGAAATACCGTAATCAGTGGTAATCCTGTGAGTGTTGATCCGCATTTTGGATTGGAAGCTGCTATTAAGGAAGTATTTTTTGTAAGAGCCGGTATCACCAATTTTCAGCAGGCACTGCAGGACGGCGATACGCTCAATCAGAAAAAAGTATGGATCTATCAACCGAGTGCGGGTGCAGGTTTTAAAATTAAAAATGTGATGCTCGATTATGCATTCACCAATCTTGCCAACCAGTCTAATCCGTTATATACCCACGTATTTTCTTTAAGATTGAATCTTACTAAAAAAGAAAAGCAATAAAACATTCATAATAACATCGCTATGATGAAGAAATTTTTATTACCGTTTTTTGTTTTAATGGCGTTTACTTCTTATTCGCAATTGAACAATAGCTGGATCGATTTCAGTAAAACTTATTATAAGTTCCGCATTTCAAAAGACACACTTTGCCGCATTACTCAACCGGTACTTGCTTCAATCGGGCTGGGTAATATTCCTGCTGAACAATTTCAGTTGTGGAGAAATGGCCAGCAGGTGCGCCTGTACACAACTGTTGCTGCCGGTGCAATGGGGGGATCAGATTTCATTGAGTTCTGGGGCCAGATGAATGACGGTAAACCGGATAAAAATCTGTATCGTGATGCAGATTACCAGCTTGGTGATAAATACAGTTTATTTACAGATACGGCAAGTTATTTTTTAACTGTAAATGCTGCCGGTGGGAATTTACGTTATACCAATGGGCCGGTATTGTCTGCCGGAGCAATGGTTCCGGATCCGTATTTTATGCGCCGGATCGAGTATCAATATAATTATCTCATCAATCGAGGTTATGCTGCTGTAGTGGGTGATTATGTTTTTTCTTCTTCCTATGATTCAGGTGAAGGATGGACAAGTGATGATACACAGCCATGTTGCGATCAGACAAAAGAATTTCAAAACATGAATGTATATACTGCCGGTCCAGCCGATGGTGTGTCCTTCACTATTGCAGCAACGGGTAATGCACTCAATGGCCGCAACCTGCGGGTTAAGCTTTTTCAGAATACAATTGTTGATACGGCAATGCCTTATTTCAATTATGTAAAAATAAGTCGAACAGGTTTGCCTTTGTCATTGCTGCAAAGTCCCGATTATCTTCCGATTTATATGAACGGAACGAGCAGTAACCCCAATGACAGGATTGTTGTGAGTAATATCTCGCTTACTTATCCAGCTAAATTTGTTTTTAATAATGAGAAGAATTTTTATTTTGAACTGGCTCCTTCTGCAACAGGGAATTATTTGATAATTGATAATTTCAATAATAGCGGATCTGCTCCGGTGCTGTACGATTTCACTTCCAATCAACGTTATATTGGCGACATCAGCACTGCCGGCAAAGTAAAATTTGTACTTCCTGCTTTTACTGCTTCAGTGCGTAAGCTGATGTTATCCAATTACACTTCAGGCAACATTAATCCTATCGTTGCATCAAATATTTCAACAAAAACATTCACCAATTTTGCAAATGCTGCCAACCAGGGCGACTATCTTATTATCAGTAACCCGGTTTTATATAATGATGGAAACGGTGTGAATAACGTTGATCTTTACAGGCAGTACAGAGCTTCAGCAAGCGGGGGTGGTTATAATCCTAAAATAATTCCCATTGCCGAACTCATTGATCAGTTTGGTTTTGGTATCAAACAGCATCCAACTGCTATCAGGGATTTCATCCGTTTTGCAAACCAGAATTTTACAGTAAAACCCAAATACGTTTTTCTGATCGGTCGTGGGTTGAGTTATATGGATTACCGCGCTAATGAGACTCAGCCGGCTTCAGAAAAGATCGATCTTGTTCCTACATTCGGATGGCCGGCTTCAGACGTTCTGTTGGCCTGTGATCCGGGGAGTAATGTGCCAACAGTATCGATCGGACGGCTAGCTGCTATCAACGGAACTGAAGTAGGTTACTATCTTGACAAAATGAAGCAGTACGAGCAGGCACAGGCCAGTACCAGCCAAACGGTAACTGATAAGGCCTGGATGAAAAATTTTATGCACGTTGCCGGTGGTAAAGATGATCTGGAAAGCCTTCAATTTCAAGTATACCTGGACGGGTACAAGGCTATAATAGAGGATACACTTTATGGTGCGCATGTAGAAACTTTCGTCAAAACATCAACAGCCGCAGTTCAGCAGGTACAAAGCCAGCGTATTGATGAATTATACACAGAAGGATTAAGCTTTATTCAATATTTCGGACACTCATCTGCCAGCACGCTTGAATTCAATCTTAGCAGTCCTGAAACGTATAACAACCAGGGAAAATATCCATTCTTTAGTGTAAGCGGTTGTGCTGCGGGTAATTTCTTCCTGTATGATCCATTGCGCTTGACGGGCAATCTAACATTATCAGAAAAGTATGTATTGGCTCCTCAACGCGGCAGCATCGCCTTTTTAGCAAGTACACATTTGGGAATACCGCCCTTCCTTGATTTTTACAATACTGATTTCTACCTCAACTTTGGTCGGAAAATGTATGGTAATACAGTGGGCAATCAGATCCGTGATGCATTGCAGCAATTAGGCGGTAATCCGGCTACGCTTGATTATTATACACGTATTCACCTGGAAGAACTGAATCTTCATGGAGATCCGGCAGTTAAAATAAATAATTTTGCTGCGCCTGATTATATCATTGAAGATAAGTTGGTAAAAATATCTCCCAATATTATTTCCGTTGCAGACAGCAGTTTCAGTGTTGCCATTAAAATGATGAATATCGGAAGAGCGATTGGCGATTCAATAAGAGTAACTGTTAAACGTAAGTTACCCAATGATACCATCCGTGTATTATATAATCAGATAATACCTTCTATTAAATATATGGATTCCATCAACCTGATCGTGCCCATCAATCCAGCCACAGATAAAGGAGCCAATCAGTTGATTGTGCAATTGGATGTTGATAACAGGATATCAGAACTTTCGGAGACCAATAATATTCTTGTAAAAGATTTCTTCATTTTTGAAGATGAACTAAGACCGGTGTATCCTTACAATTATTCGATTGTTAACCAGCAGAACATTAGTTATATCGGGTCCACAGCCAATCCATTGAGCGGTCTCCGGCAATATGTAATGGAAATTGATACTACCGAAAATTTTAATTCAACTTTCAAAAAAGTATATAGCTCCAGCGGAACGGGTGGCATTGTGCAGTTCACGCCGGCCAATCTTACATTTGGCGATAGTACAGTATATTACTGGCGTACGGCAATGGTGCCTTTGAATAATGGTGCTTATATCTGGAATAATTCCTCTTTCATTTATCTTAATGGAGGTTCTACCGGGTTTAATCAGTCTCATTATTTCCAGCATCAAAAAAGCAGTTTTAATAAAATAAGACTGGATTCAGCAGATAGAAAATTCAAGTTTAATTCATTTCCAAGAACACTTACAGTAAGAAACGGTAACTATCCTACTTACAGTTTTGATGATAATAATATCAACCTTGATTTTGACAGACTCGAACTTTGGGGCTGTCTTTTCAGCACTGTTCAGGTATATATATTTGATCCGGCCACTTTAGTTCCATGGGAAAATTACCCTGTTAATAATGGAACAGAAGGCAGGTTCAAAAGTAATGTGCCCTGCAGCAACGGCGTTACCGATCACCGCAAGTTCTTTGAATTTGCACAGAGTGATCCTATTAACCGTAAACGTCTGATAAATTTTTTACAGGATAGTATCCCCAGCGGAATGTATGTAGTGCTCCGTAACCTGGACTCCTGGCAATATTCAGCAAATACAACGTTTGTTCAGGACTGGAAGAACGATACACTTGCATTAGGATCGGGGAAATCATTATATCATACCTTCAAAAATATTGGGTTTAACCAGATTGATAGCTATTATCATCAGATCCCTTATGTTTTTTTCTATCAGAAAAACACGCCTTCATTTACTCCAAAACAATTTGTAGGCGCCGATTCAATATCATACCTCGATGTATCTATTCCGCTTATATCTACTTATGTTAATGGTACAATTGAATCACCTGTATTCGGCCCGGCAAAAAAATGGAATGCATTTCATTGGCGCAGCAGTTCTCCGGATGCAACGCTGGCAGACAGTACCGTAATAGAAATATATGGTGTACAGAATAACGGCAATAGTGTTTTACTGAGAACAGTTGCACCTGCACTTGATACTACACTTTCTTTTGTGAACGCTGCAACTTATCCGTATCTCAAACTCAGGATGGTAACAAAGGATAGTATTTACGCTACGCCTCCGCAACTACGTTACTGGCGCATCAATGCCGATTATGTTCCGGAGGGAGCGCTGGCGCCCAACATATCTTATAAAATGAAAGATACTGTAGACCAGGGTGAGACCATTGATTTTGCAATAGCATTCAAAAATATCAGCCAGACAGCGTTCGACAGTTTGCTGAGAGTAAAATTCTATATCACAGACCGTAATAATCTGCGCCATGATGTAATTTTTGCAAAACGTAAAGCGCTGGTGATTGGCGATACATTGATGGTAAGTTATACGATCGATTCGAAAATTTATCCCGGCAATAATACCCTGTTCCTGGAAATTAATCCGGATAACGATCAGCCTGAACAATATCATTTCAACAACATACTGTATAAGAGTTTTTATGTAAGAGAAGATAAGTTCGATCCCTTGCTGGACGTAACATTTGATGCGGTACACATTCTGAACCGTGACATTGTTGCCAGCAAACCACATATTCTTATCAAGCTGAAAGATGAAAGCAGGTTCCTTGCACTGACAGATACTTCATTACTGAAAGTGCAGGTAATGTTCCCTGATGGGTCATTGCATAATTACAGGTTCGGTGATTCATTAAAATTCACTCCTGCAAATGTTTCAAGCGGAACCAATACAGCAACCATTGATTTTCTTCCTTTCTTCGGAGATGATGGGGAATACAAACTCATTGTTTCCGGTAAAGATGTGGTGGGTAATAAAACAGGCGATCTTGAATACCAGGTAGTATTTACTGTTATCAATAAACCGATGATATCGAATATGCTGAATTATCCGAATCCGTTCACTACTTCTACGGCATTTGTATTCACCATAACGGGTAGCGATGTCCCACAAAATATCCGCATACAGGTATTAACTATTACCGGTAAAGTGGTAAGGGAAATAACCAAGGACGAACTGGGCCCCTTACATATCGGCCGCAATATCACTGACTTTAAATGGGATGGTACAGATATGTATGGTCAGAAACTCGCCAATGGAGTTTACATCTACAGAGTAATCACCAACCTGAATGGAAAATCGCTGGATAAATATAAAGCAGAAGGCGATAATACAGACAAGTATTTCACAAAGGGCTACGGTAAGATGTACCTGATGCGATAAAAATACATTGATACTTTATTTAGCTGCTTCTTTTTAAGGAGCAGCTTTTTTATTTCAGCAAACTTAAAATTGAATCCGCAATCTGTTTTGAATAAATTCTTGTTCCCGGCTCATTCAGATGCACATCATCCACAAAATATTCATTGGTATATACTGCAGCTGTATCAAAATGCCATAAAGGAATTTTATACTCCTGAGAAATGCTGCTGAGGATGGCATCCGCCTGTTTTTTAACCTGGGAATTAAATACAATGCCGGATTTTTTTTCCGGTGGATACACCAACACAACCCTGATATTACGATTAACAAATAAACTGATGGCACTTTTTACATCGGTTACTGCAGTATCAGAAATTATTTCTTTTATATTATTGCCAAAAACAATTTTACCGGTTCTGTTCACGAACTGGTCCACATTTAAAAACCCTTTATAAATATTGTGATCGAATTGCGGAATCTTTGACCCTTCTGTGAAAATAGAAAGGCGGTTGTATTCATCAAAAAAACTGTATTTTAAAAAAGGAAAATAGCTTATGAATTTCGGAAAGCCATTGCTGCTCATATAAGCTGCAATGTTATCATTATTCATGTAACTCAGATAGCAAAAGCGTTGCTTCAGTATCCGGAGCGGTTCAAGTGTTCCCGCATCAATGGTTATGACAGCAAGTTTAGGATGCTGATGAGACTGAAGATAAAGTGTAGACACAAGCTTTAATTCCTCCCCATCAGAACCGGCGAAGCCAAAATTATAACTGTTTAACCCGGTGATGGAATCTACATAAAAAGGATTGATTCCCTCATGTGTTCTGGAGTCCCCTACAAAAATCACATCATAACTGCTGTCTTTTTTTAAAAGCTGATCAATTTTATCAAAATAAAGATAACTCCATCTTTTATGATAACGGTAATCAAATAGTTTTCCGGTGAGCCATACAGCAGTCCAGGTAAGCAGCACAACAATTATCAGCCGTTTAAAATACATTTTTTAAAATTGAAAATAAATAAAACTGGTCTTATGAAAAACTCCAAAGAAAATGATGATCCAGATTGTAAAAACAAATACAAAAATATCAGGCAGCGGTTTTTTATTGAGTACAAATAATTTCGGATCAGTATATTTTTCAACGATAAACATGTATGCAATACCAATCAGAACAACCAGCACTGAAAAATTACCATAAGTCCCCACAGCAGTGATCTGGTCCAAAGTTATTTTTTTAAAGTGCAGACTTTGCCATAAAATTTCACCTGCATTGTGAAGAGAAGCAGCCCTGAAAAAGATCAACGCAAAGCCTACACAAAAACAAGTGAGCAGCCAACCGAAAAATTTTGGCAGGTTAATGCGCGGTGCGATGCGGCAGGTAAGATCATACAGCAAAACGTAAACGCCGTGCATCATTCCCCAGATGATAAAGGTCCAGCCCGCGCCATGCCAGAAACCGCTCAATGTAAACGTTGCCAGTATTAAAATATTTTTTTTTGCAGTGCCCCTGCGGTTACCGCCCAGCGGAATATAAAAATAATCCCTGAACCAGCTTGATAAAGAAATATGCCATCGCTTCCAGAAATCACGGATATTCTTTGCCAGTTGCGGCCTGTTGAAATTGATCATAAGATCAAAGCCCATACATTTTGCTGCTCCGGATGCAATATCAGAATAGCCCGAAAAATCAGCATAGATCTGCACACTGAAAAATGCTGCCGCTACCCATATCGTGATACCACTATGACCGGCAGGATCTTTATAAACAAAATCAACATAATCACTGAGCCTGTCTGCCACGACCACTTTTTTAAAAAATCCCCAGGCCATCAATCTCAATCCTTCATATAAATGCTGTGACGAAAATTTATGTTTTGCAAAGAACTGAGGAAATAAATGCTGCGGTCTTTCTATAGGGCCTGCAACCAGTTGCGGATAGAACATTACATATAATGCATAATATCCAAAATGCTTTACAGCTTTCTGATTGCCGCGATAAACTTCAATGGTATAACTTAATGATTGAAATGTATGAAAAGAAAGTCCTACAGGCAATGCCCATTTTACCAATAACATATTGTTTCCTGTCAGCTCATTGATATTTGAGATAAAAAAATTATAGTATTTGAATACAAACAACAGGCTCAGGTTGGCGATGATACTGATAATGAGCCAGGATTTTTTTTTATTCTTTTCTATCAATATGCCTGCACTGTAATCGATGATGATCAGGAACAGGAGTATCAGCAAATAAGCCGGAATAAGCGCCGCATAAAAAATGCAGCTCGCCAGCAAAAGCTGTATCCACCTGTATTTATGAGGAATAATAAAATACAGGAGGGTAACGATCGGGAAAAAAATAATGAATTCCAGTGAATTAAAAAGCATTGAACTTATCTGCGGTTAATTGTTATTCAGCCTTCATGCAGTAGCTTTACAGTTAATTTAAACCCGAGGCTGAGTTTTAAAGATAAGTAAAAAAACATGAGCAGAATTCCTATCAATATAGCGACCGGCAGCCTGCAGCAACCAGAAATAATTGTGGGCATTGACCTGGGAACGACCAACAGTTTGGTTGCTATTATACATCCAGAAACAAAAAAAGCAGTTGCACTGAAAGAGCACGACAGCAGTTCCCTGGTGCCTTCTGTTATTCATTTTGATGAACAGGGTAGAGTTACAGTTGGCGATGCAGCCAAAGAAATGCTGATCACCGATCCGCAACGCACAATTTTTTCCGCTAAAAGATTGATGGGAAAAAGTTTTAATGATATTAAAGATCGCGCTGATTTTTTTTCTTACAAAATAATTGATGACAACACCGAAAGCCTGGTAAAGGTGCAGGTTGGGGAACAGTTTTATTCGCCGGTTGATCTTTCTGCTTTTATTTTAAAAGAATTAAAACAGCGTGCCGAACACATTTTAAAAACGCCTGTCAATAAAGCTGTGATCACAGTGCCTGCTTATTTCAATGATACACAACGGCAGGCCACCCGCGATGCCGGAAAACTTGCCGGTCTTGACGTATTGCGGATCATTAATGAGCCTACTGCCGCAAGTCTTGCCTATGGTTTGGGACTCGATCAGAATGAAGTAAAAACGATTGCCGTGTATGACCTTGGTGGTGGCACTTTTGATATCTCGCTGCTGCGCATCAGTGGCGGCATCTTTGAAGTGTTGAGTACTAACGGCGATACCTATCTTGGTGGAGACGACCTGGACAACGCAATCGTAAAATATTGGATGAAACAAACAGGCATTGCAGCAACTGTTTTAAAAGAAGATCCTTCACTGGCACAAGCTCTGCGCATTGAGGCGGAAGTGGCAAAAAAACATTTATCATCCAACGATTCATTTACAACCACACTCAACGGACATACACTCACCATCACCCGCAACAGCTTTGAAGGATTGATCCAGCCCTTTATTGACATCACCATTCAGTGCTGCAAAAACGCATTGAAAGATGCGGCCCTCGATAAAAAAGATATTGATGTTATAGTGATGGTGGGCGGAAGTACCCGTGTCCCATTGATAAAGCATGCTGTCGGCGATTTTTTTGGCAAACCCGTCAACGATACAGTCAATCCCGATGAAGTAGTTGTGCTCGGTGCAGCGATACAGGCTGATATTCTTGCAGGAAATAATAAAGAATTTTTATTGCTGGATATTACACCATTGTCATTGGGTGTGGAAACGATGGGTGGATTGATGGATGTACTCGTGCCACGTAATTCAAAAATTCCATCCAAAGTATCAAGGCAATACACAACACAAAAAGATGGACAAAGCGGCATGGTCATTTCTGTTTACCAGGGAGAGAGAGATCTTGTTCAGTATAACCGCAAACTTGCAGCCTTTAATCTTACCGGTATTCCTGCAATGCCTGCGGGTTTTCCTAAAGTAGAGATCAGTTTTTTGATTAACGCAGATGGAATACTAATAGTAACAGCGAAGGAATTAAGAAGCGCTGTTGAACAGAGTATCGAAGTAAAACCGCAATATGGTTTAACAGATACTGAAGTAGAAACGATGTTATTGGATTCGATCACAAATGCAAAAGAGGATATTGCCACAAGGGCACTTGTAGAAGCCAGAACTGAGGCTGAGCAGCTGTTGCAGACCACTGAACGTTTTATTCAGAAGAACAGTGATGCATTGTCAAAGGAAGAGATGATGGAAACGGCAACTGCTATGCAATCTTTGCAGCTGGCGATCACTATGAATGATAAAAATCTTATTCAGACAAAAATAGAAGAGCTGAATGATATCAGCAGGCCTTATGCTGAAAGAGTAATGGATGAAGCCGTGTCGGGTGCAATGAAAGGCAGGAAATTGTAAAAAACTTTTTGCTATTTATCCCTGAATTATTTTTGGCCGCCTGTAAATTATTTAATGGAATTCAAACTGCGATCTTATCCCTGTCCCTGTTGTAAAGAACAGGATACAAAAAAGCTTTTAATGAAGCAGGGCTTTGCTATCGTGAAATGCAGCAATTGTAATTTTGTTTTCGTAAACCCCCGCGTGGCGGATGAAGAACTTGCTTTTATTTACAGTCATAATTATTTTCAGAACAAAGATTATGGGTATGTAAGCTATGAACAGGAAAAAAGATTGCGCATCAAAAACTTTGAACGCTGGCTGAAAGATGCGCAGCCATTTCTTCCTCCAGGCAAACCGGTGACTGCTTTGGATGTGGGATGTGCAGCCGGGTATTGCCTGGAAGTGATGAAAAATAATAACTGGACTGCAGATGGTCTGGAGCTAGATGAAAAACTCTGCAATGAATTGCAGGCTGCAGGATTTTATGTGACCCCACAAATGCTTCAAAATTTTGAAAGTCAGGGTAAATATTCATTGATCACACTTTTTGATGTGATTGAACATATTCCTGCAATTGATGCTGCGTTCAGCCAGTTAAACAAATTGCTTGCTGATGATGGCATTATTGTAATCGTAACGCCTGATCATGGAAGTTTTCAAAGGAAATTATTCGGCAAAAGATGGTTTCAATACAAACCCATCGAACACATTCAATATTTTACCAAAGAAACTTTAGAGGTTTTTGCAACACGCAATGGACTGCAAATGATCTTTCATTCCGGTTGCGGGCAATATGCAGATACAGAATTTATATTGAACCGGCTTAAATATTACCACTTTGATTTTATTGCGGGCTTTTTCAGGTTCATATTTAAAATGATTCCTTTAAGAAAACGGTTTTTCTATACCGGAACCGGCAGCATATATGCCATTTTCAAAAAAAAATAATTGTATTCTGCAGCCTGAAAGATATTATTTCTTTTTAAAAAATGCAGCAGACATTAATAATAGAAAAGGAAGCAATCCCAGGATAAAACGATTGTGCCATTCATCGCAGGAAACCGCTACGGCAGCGCAATACAGCAATATTATTGTGAGTATGAACATTGTTTCAGCAAAGAAAGTGCTGAGTAATTTTTTTAAAGACAGGAGGATCAAAAAATAAGCTGTAAAAAAATAAGTACAGGCAAATATATTATGCAGGGCAGAATAATAATTCCGATAAATGCCTGCAAATGTGAGGAGTCGCCGCCCTGCCAGTGGAAAAAAAATGCGCGGATAATTTGTAATAAAATACCAGAGGCCAGCTACAGAATTATGATTACCGTTTAATGCAATCTGGTGGGGTGGGTTGAGTGTTGGAATACCACAGATAATTGTTTCATTGAGATTCGGCAATAGAAAATCAAGAGCACCTCCGGAACCCAAAGCAAAATTCAGCAGAAAATAAAACGCAGTGAAACCGATCAGCAAACTACAGCACAAAATGATCATCGTTTTTTTGCGGTAAAATTTAATGACGAGAAAAACAAAAGCGGCGGGGAAATAAAAAATACCCGTAGGCCTGGTGACGATCAGCAATAATAAACCGGCGATGATGATCAGGATATTCTTAAAAGATATCTGGTTGCAGGTGAAAAGAAAGTAAGTAAAAATGATACCAAGGCTGAAATAGATCGATTCGGTATAAAGGGAAACATTGTAGAGCTGGTAATAGAACATGGCCAGGAAGGCAAGAGTATAAACAAACGCAATAGTTTTGCTTCCGGAAAACTTATTGATCAGCCTGTAAAATAATATAATAGAAAAACCATTCAGGATAATCTGTAAAAGCATTACCGGCCAGAATCCAATCCCGGTTTTCATACAAAACGCATCCAGCATGATCTGCGTTGAGTAAAAAATAAAATTACCTGAAGGATAATGACCGTTGGCAAGAAAATATTTTGCTATGTCGATATACACTGCAGCTTCCAGGTTGGTAACAATACTATAATGATAGATCAGAAAGATCTGCAGCAAAAGCCAGCAGGCTACCAGGCTCATTGCTGCAGGCGATATTTTTTTACTGAGCAGGGGCATTATTAAACTACTGGTTGTTTTTTATTGGAAAAGATAGAAAATCTATTTTTCAATTTGAGGAAATAAGATTCAAAATAAAAATAAGATAATGACGACAATATAATTGTAATGATAAAACCAAGTAGGTAGATTGCTACATTGTTCAAAAAATTAAGCCGAATCAATATACGGAGAGCAATGGTAAGCGCAATCAGATGGTACATATAAATGCCATAGGAAATTTTGCCCATGTAATTAAATATCTTGTTTTCCAGATTTAATATGCTTTTTTTATTTGCTGCAAGGTTAGCGATAGCAATCGTAAAAAAAAATCCATATATCTCAAAATGAAAATACCGGAATATGACAGCAAAACCAATCAATATTATAATTGTAATATAAGTGATCAATTGAGCAGCTATTGAAAATATAATCTTCAATATCTTTTCATTTTTCGTTATCACAAAATAAGCTGCAACGGCACCAAGCGCCATACAATCAATATTGAAATAATACCAGAAATCAAGCAATGCTTTGATGGCCGGAGCACGGTGCTGTAATGCAATCAAAACTATTTTTATTATATTGTAAACAATGAATACGGCAGGGAATAACAGGGTTTTGTTTTTTATTTTTTTTATCAGCCATGGCCATACAAGATAAAATTGTTCTTCTGTGCCTACTGACCATGTCTGAACGGCATAAGGTACGCCTCCAAAAGCGGCGTATACATAATTAGGAAGAAAAAAGAAAAACAGCAGACTGATCTGCGTGGTATTATTGCCGGACAATGCCGATAAAAAATTAGGTAAATGAAAAAATGACGAATAGGGTGCTGCATATAAACCGAAAATAACAATGAGAAAATATAGGGGCCATATCCGCAGTATCCTCCGCAGATAGAATTTTTTAATGTCTACTTTTGCAGTAGATGATTCTTCCCGAAGCAAAAGATAGGTGATCAGGTAGCCGCTCAATACAAAAAAAACCAATACGCCCAGTTTGCCGATATTAATAAAAAAAAAGTTCTCTGCAAGATTTGGTATATTGAAAATTTCTTTAACACTCTCTACATGGCAGACGAAAACCATTAATGCCGCTACAAAACGTAGACCTGTCAGATTAGGCAGGTAAATGCTTATTTTCTTATTCTGGTCGGAATTGCGTAAATAAGGCATGTGTGCAATGGCTGGTTATAATTAAACTGTGATTATTACAAAATTATTTCCGGTATAATTTTTTTCTGAAAAAGACTGCCAGAGGTTGCTCAATTAACTTGTGAAAAATAAATGAAATGATGATCATGAGAATAAAAGTTATAAAAACATTGGTACCAATAAATTTATAAATATACGAAAGGACAAAAGAAGTGTGCAACAGGTAAAACGAATAAGTGGCATTACCCAGACTTACCATTAGTTTGCTGGATAAGAATGTCTGCAACCAGCTTCTGTAATAAATTAAGCTGTAAAAAATCAATGTAATTCAAACAGGCATTAATAAATTGTTCACGGCCAGGCCTGGCCAGGTATCATGTGCGTGAAATGCCTGATAATGTTGTGCAACCGAATAAAGAAGAGCTATAGAAATAACAATGATAATAAGACCGATATATAATGATCTGGCGCCGATCTTTTTTAACAGCCTGCTTTGATATTTCTCTTTGACCAGCATGGCTAAAAAGATACCGCATGCAAATTCAAATATCCGGCCAAAGAAAGTAGTATAACCTGTAAAAATATAACTGCTGAAAAAACCTTCGAATGGATGTTGGGTAAAAATGAAAGTAAGTAAGATCCCAATCCCGTAAAATATCAATACAAATTTAATAAGTGATGAAACTTTTTTTGTGTAAAGAAATATTAACGGCGACAATGTATAAAATAATTCTTCTACCGACATGCTCCAGCTGGGACCGATACCTGTGAGATAATATTCAGATGAAAATCCTTTGAACAAAGTAATATTGAGCAGGTAAAGTTTTACAGTATTGGCACCACTACCGTATAATCCTTGCCGGTATCCCAATAAGAAAGTAATGGATATTAAAAGAATAAGAATAGGAAAAACTCTTGAGATCCGGTTGATAAAATAATTATATAAATCTTTTTTCTTCAAACTGCTGATACCATAATATTTATGGCAGATAACAAAGCCACTCAATACAAAGAAAAAGGTCAGAAAGGTATAAAATTGATCAAATATGCAATGCAAGGCAGGTTCTTTTTCAGGAGAAAAAAAGTTGAGGTGGTAAAAAAAAATAAAATAAACGCACAGCGCCCGTATTCCGGTAAGGGCAGGGATGAAACTTTTATCCTTCATTCAGGGCGGTTAATTTGATAGATAATTCAGATAAAAATAACCAAAAGCTTTCAATAACAGGAATCATTGTGTTTCATCCGGAGATTATTATTTAAATGCAGATCGGGTATCCACTATTTCTTTTAATTTTATTTCAAATATGAAATTAAAACAGTCCCTCTCTCAGTTTATCCGAAAAATGGGAATTGCAACTTTGGCTGACAAGAGCTATTATTACCTGCAATATCTTTTACGTTATAGGCGTAATAGTAATTTTGCGAAAACGCATCCTGATTTTATTTTTCCACCGGCTTATTTTATTTATGAAACCTACACGCTGGATTATAAAGATTACCTGGAAGATGGGAAGCAGACTGCAGGAGAGATCGTTGAGTTGCTCAAACCTTTTATAAATATTCAGCAACCATTGCAGATACTCGATTGGGGTTGTGGACCTGCAAGAGTTGTTCGTCACATGCCTGGTTTACTGGCAAAAGGCAGTAAAGTATTTGCCTGTGATTATAACGAACAGTATGTCAAATGGGGAAATAAAAATATCCCGGAAGTCCGGTTTAAAAAAAATGAACTGGAGCCACCGGTAGCATTACCTGTTGAATGTATGGATGCTGTTTACGGACTTTCGATCTTTACACACCTTTCAGAAAAAAATCATTCCTTATGGATTGCGGAATTATATCGCCTGCTCAAGCCCGGTGGTATAATGCTGATTACAACACAGGGCGAAAAGTTCATTCATAAATTATTGCCGGATGAGTTGCAGGAATTTGAAAAGGGAAAACTGATCGTCAGGAATTTTGAAAAAGAAGGTCATAGAATGTACTCGGCATTTCAACCAGAAAAATTTATGCAGGAATTATTGAGTGGATTTAAAATACTAAAATTTATTCCCGGAGGGGATAAAGAAAGTGTTCATCACATGCAGGACACCTGGATTGCAAAAAAATTATAGTTGCGGTCTTAATATCCGTTGCACATATTTGCCCAGCATGTCAAATTCTATATTTACACTGTCATTTGCTTTCAGTTGTTTCATGTTTGTGTGCTCAAATGTATAAGGAATAATAGCAACACTAAAACTGCTTTCAGAAACATTAAAAATCGTCAGGCTGATACCATTTAATGCGATCGAGCCTTTTTCAATGACCAGGTTTCCGAATTTTTTATCTATTTTGAAATTATATTCCCAGCTTCCAACTTTTTCAATAACAGCATTACAAACGGCAGTAGTATCTACATGTCCCTGAACAATATGTCCGTCCAGTCTGCCATTCAGTTCCATACAGCGTTCAAGGTTTACAACCGTTCCGGTTTTCCATTGACTGAGATTGGTTTTGAGCAGTGTTTCTTCGATGGCAGTAACCGTATGCTGATTGTTGCCGGCCGATTCTACAGTGAGGCAGACCCCATTATGAGAGATGCTTTGATCCACTTTCAGATCATTGGAAAGGGGGGACGAGATAATGAAGGTCCTGTTACTGCCGTAGCTGATAATCTCACTGACAACACCCAATTGTTCTATAATTCCGGTAAACATGCTGCAAATTACTGATAGGGGACGAAAAAGTTTCAATTTTGCTTTTGCTTCTTTCAATATTTACCCTATCTTTGCCGCCTTAAATCACCTAAAGGAGGTATATACAATGC
>JBDUCW010000246.1:0-3669 GCA_040003235.1 Ferruginibacter sp.
AAACACGCCAATACACAGGTACCAAAAGCAGTTGGTTTTGCAAGAATAGGGGAACTTACTGACGACGCCACTTATCAAAACGCCGGACATTTTTTCTGGCAAACTGTTGTAACCAACCGTACGCTTGCATTTGGTGGCAACAGTCGAAGGGAATTTTTTCCTTCTGTTGCTTCAAGTACTGATTTTATCGATGATGTAGAAGGACCTGAGTCCTGCAATTCGTACAACATGTTGAAGTTGACGGAAGACCTCTTCAGAATAAATCCATCTGTAAAGTTGATGGACTACTACGAAAGAACTTTATACAACCATATTTTATCAACACAAAATCCTGAAAACGGCGGCTATGTTTATTTTACACCGATACGTCCAAGACATTACCGGGTTTATTCTGCGCCCAATGAAGCGATGTGGTGCTGTGTCGGAAGCGGCATGGAAAATCATGGTAAGTACAACGAACTAATTTATACGCACCAGCACGATTCATTATTGGTGAATCTTTTTATTGCATCTGAATTGAACTGGAAAAGCAATGGAATAAAAATTAAACAGGAGACGTCCTTTCCTTACGAAGAAAAAACAAAATTGGTTATTACAGAAGGTTCTTCAAAATTTAACCTCTTGATACGCTATCCATCCTGGGTTAAAGATCGTGCTTTAAAGATTTCTGTAAACGGAAAAGTTTATCAATATAACTCACATTCATCTGAATATATTGTAATAAACAGAACCTGGAAAAAAGGCGATGTGCTGCAGGTTGATTTGCCGATGCACAATACCATAGAACATTTACCAAACGTGCCAGAATATATTGCCATCATGCATGGTCCTATATTGCTTGCTGCAAAAACCGGAACAGAAGATTTAAAAGGTCTTGTTGCAGATGCCGGCCGTTGGGCACATATCGCAAATGGCAAAAAGCTTCCCGTTGATAAAGCACCCATCATCGTGACCGACCATCTTTCAGACATTACGAACGATCTGAAACCGGTAAAAGATAAGCCGCTGAATTTTACGGTCAGTAATTTAAAAATGATCAACCCGATAAATGTCTTACTGCAACCTTTTTACCAGGTGCATGATGCAAGGTATATGATGTATTGGATGGCGTTATCAAATAACCAGTACAGCAGTTACGTGGATTCGATAGCTGCTTTGGAAAAAGAAAAAATGATAATACAACAACGCACTGTAGATTTTGTGACAGCAGGAGAACAGCAACCGGAAGCTGATCATCAAATGAAAAAAGAAAATTCTGCAACTGGAAACCGATCGGATAATTTCTGGCGTGAAGCAACTAATGGCGGCTACTTCAGCTATAACCTTTCTACTAATAAAGAAACGGATTTAGTATTGGCAGTTACTTATTGGGGAGCAGAATGGGGGAACAGGAAATTTGATATTTACATTGACGATGAAAAACTGGTTACAGAAAATAACACCGGCAGATGGAATCAATCAAGGTTGCAAACTGTAGAATATCCAATTCCGAATTCTATGGTAAAAGATAAAGCGGATGTGGTAGTGAAATTTCAGTCTTTGCCCGGAAGCACGGCGGGAGCAGTTTATCAGGTAAGACTGATGAGAAAGTAAAATGAGCGAATTGTAACTGATTTAAAAGATTTAAAAAAATGAAATCGACATCTAAATATTTTATAACGGAGTCTTCTAACAAATTTTCTGATGGAAAATATCCGGGCGTTTCTGTTTCGAAGGTTTTGTTGTTCTTTCTTTTTATTTTAATAACTGTTGAAGCAACCGCACAAAAGCCAGAGCAAATATCTCAACAGCAAAAGGTATTGAAGCTTTGGTACAAACAACCCGCCGGCAAAATTTGGGAAAACGCATTACCGATCGGCAACGGAAGATTGGGCGCTATGATTTATGGAAATGTTGAAAAAGAAACTATTCAATTAAATGAAAGCACCGTTTGGAGTGGTAGCCCCAACCGCAATGACAATCCTTTGGCATTGGATTCTTTGACTTTGATAAGACAACTTATACTTGATGGTAAGAGGAAAGAAGCAGAAAGAGTAGTTAATAATTCAATCATTACTAAAAAATCGCACGGACAAAAATTTGAACCGGTGGGTAGTTTGCAACTTGCCTTCGCCGGTCATGAAAATTATACGAATTATTATAGAGAACTCGATATCGAAAGAGCCGTCTCCAAAACTTCTTATACCGTTAATGGAGTTACCTATACACGTGAAGCACTGGCTTCTTTTCCGGATCGTGTTGTTGTTATGAGATTAACTGCAAGTAAACCGGGTAGTATTTCTTTCACCGCATTTTTTACAACAGCTCAGAAAAGAGCAACTATCAAAACAACGCCTCAAAAAGAGCTCAGCATTTTTGGAATTACTTCTGATCATGAAACGGTTAAAGGCATGGTGAATTATAAAGGCATTGTACGTATGAAGCTGGAAGGTGGAAGCTTAAATGCGAATGATACTTCTCTTATCATTAAAGACGCCAACGCTGTAACCATTTATATTTCCATTGCTACCAACTTCAACAACTATCATGACATCAGTGCTGATGAAAATAAAAGGACTATTGATTATCTGAACAAGGCTTATCCAAAATCATTCGCCACGATTTTGCCTGCTCACATAGCGGCTTATCAAAAATATTTTAATCGTGTAAAATTGGATTTGGGAGCGACGGATGCGGCCAACCTTCCTACGGATGAGCGGTTAAAAAATTTTAAATCAGTTAATGATCCGCAATTTGTAGCCATATATTATCAGTTCGGCCGCTACCTGTTGATATCCTCTTCACAACCCGGTGGACAGGCTGCCAATCTTCAGGGAATATGGAATGACAAAATCAATCCGCCATGGGACAGCAAATACACTATCAACATCAATGCAGAAATGAATTACTGGCCAGCTGAAAAAACCAATCTTGCTGAACTGCATGAGCCATTTATTCAAATGGTAAAAGATATGTCCATAACAGGGCAGCAAACCGCAAAAGATATGTATGGTGCAAGAGGATGGGTAGCACACCATAACACAGATATATGGCGTGCTACCGGTGCTGTTGATGGCGCCAATTGGGGAGTGTTTAATGCCTCAGGTGCATGGATGAGCCAACAGCTTTGGGAACATTATTTATATAGCGGAGATAAAAAATTTCTTGCTTCCATTTATCAGGTATTTAAGGGCGCATCAACTTTTTATATTGATTATTTAGTGGAACATCCACAATATCACTGGCTGGTGGTTAATCCGGATGAGTCTCCGGAAAATACACCAAAAGCACATCAGAGTTCTGCTCTTGATGCAGGTGTTACCATGACCAACCAAATTCTTTTTGATTTATTCAGCACCACAATAAAGGCAGCAGAAATTTTGAAAAAGGATGCGGCTTTTGTTGATACACTAAAACAAATACGTAGCCGTTTGGCGCCGATGCATATCGGTCAATATGGTCAATTGCAGGAATGGTTAGATGATGTAGATGATCCAAAAGATAACCACAGACATATTTCTCATTTATATGGTTTGTTCCCCTCTAATCAAATATCTCCCTACAGGACGCCGGAATTATATAGTGCAGCAAAGAATACGTTGATTCAACGTGGTGACGTATCAACAGGATGGAGTATGGGATGGAAAGTAAACTGGTGGGCAAGAATGCTCGATGGCAACCATGCTTATA
>JBDUCW010000247.1:0-3647 GCA_040003235.1 Ferruginibacter sp.
AAGTATTTTGCAAGCTGTGGTTTTTCTTTGTAATTGTTGGCCTGATGAAGTTCGTTGGTTCTCACCCGATGTGTTTCTCCCTGTCCGCCCCAGATTGCCAGCGCAAAAAGTATAAAGTGAATGTTGATCCTGTGCTTCACGGAGTAAGCACTGATAAAGTTTAAAAATGCTAGCACCGATCCAAATCCTAAAATAATAACCGGAAAAGGCCCGATGGTTTGGGCAACAGTAATATTAAAAATCACCAGCAGATAAATGATGATTGCTATCAGCAATATTCCAAGCATCCAGATGAAGTAACCATACTCTTTTGCAGGAATACAAAGGGACTCCATAATTCCTTTTATCAAAAAATTTCTTTCTTCAGCGCCACTGTATTTTGTTGGGTTATTGTTGACGTCTGCTCTTTTCAAATTGGTATAAAAAATAAAAACTACATGAAATAATACCAGCAGGCCAAACAATACATAGATAAAAATTTCGTCTACAAAATCATTTTTGATCATACTTGTTGCAATAATGAGGATCAGAAAAATGATCGCAATAAATTTGAAAGCATTCCAGAATTTTTTTATTCTTTGATTACTATTTCCCTTTTGCATGCGCTGTACCATCCAGTTGCTGATACCACGATTAACGAAACGCAAAATGATCAACGCAATTATGAGAATCCAGTTTGCCGCCGAACCACTGAGCGGCATTTTCAAAACCGGACATTGCAGCACTGCCAGTTCCAGGATTAAAAATGCGGCATTACCAATCACTCTTGGCATCTCATTAAGAAAAGCATCACCGGGTTCAAAATTTACGGGGTCTTTGCTGCATTGTAATTCAGCAGTGGATTGCAGTTTAGCCTGATACGCTTGTTCTGTTTCATCTTCGCCTTTTTTCTTTTTAATGAGCACTTTAATCAATCCAACCTGCTTCGTTTTTTTTATATAAGCGATGATTCTCGAACTGTACCAACTGATGTAAATCCAAAAGCCAATGGCAAGAAAAAATACAATACGGCTGTAATTAAAAAACCCGACCGTAGAACTACTGTTTTTTACAAACGCCGCAATGATATCTTTTCCCTGGCCGGCATTCCAGAAGCACGCCATGGCCAATAACAGAAATGCAATAGCCGGAAAGAACAACCAGATAGATTGTATCAACCGCGAAACATATCTGAGTATGCGGGAAGGAAATCCGGGACGTTTCCAATAGATGAATTTTTCTTTGAGTGAACTCATGGAATGAAGAATTAAAAATGAAGAATGATTCTTATTGTTAGTTCTTTTCCTTGCAGGTTAGGTAGCTTTTAGAAATAAAGTTAACTGTGTTGACAAAGTTGATAATGGTCTATCAGCTTGTTAGCGTAAAGTCCTGATAAATTTTTTCAACTTTATTAACCTTATCAACTTCGTAAACCTAAATTAAGCAAATTCTCAGTTCCTGATTTTTTTAATTATTAATAAGTGGCAAATTCTAAGTAAAAAGTTACAGGTATAAACCATCAACTTCATTCCATGCTGCCATCCGCTATAATAATTCCGCCAGATAAGCAATTGGCCTCGGCAGCAGCTTTTATTGATGATAATTTTGAATCCTCAATTAAAATTATCATGGACAGCAACTTAATTTACCGGACAAGTTTTTTTGGTATCCTCTATTTTTCAGAAATGCTGGCCGTCTACCTCTATGGCAGAAGATATTTTCCGAAGCTTGCATTGCAATTAACGTCAATCACTTTTATTGTGTTGCTGCTGGTTACATTTTATAGTGCCGCATTGGGAGCAATGCTTTCCATTGTTACCATGATCGTGTATTTATTTAAGTTGAGAAGGCCCGATCAAACCAAGGCGCTGCAACAGTTTTACGTTGACAACAAAATTTACAGAACAGATAAAAGAGCCGGTGCTGCAATGAAAGTTTTGGGAGATAAGAACTGGAGCATTGCAGAGGGAACAGTCAGCAGAATGAATGGAGAACCCGTGAATTATTTTTTCTGCCAGGGCTATACTTCTTCCTATGTGCAGACGGGGCAATACGCCCGGACAAAAACCTATACGCATTTCCTGGCTTTTATTTTTGCATCAGAAGATGTAAGTAATATTTTTAAACAGCATGCAATGGCAGCAGCAAATAAAAAATATCCATTCCGGCAACGCCTGAAATATTTTTTCAGTATCAACACAGAGAAACCGAAGCGGGTTGTAACTGCTGAAGACGGAAGCCTGATCATTGAATATTATACGATGGTAGATGTGGAGCATTATGGCAAGCAACTGAGCTGGATCAAAGAAAATATGCGCCAGTCCTATTTTCCTGTGAGTGAATTTTCAACTGTAAGTTGATAAAGATAATAAGGTTGATAAAGTTGACAAAGTTGATAAGCTGTCGAACACTTAGCCATAACAAAAAATGAATCTGATAACAAATTTAAAAAACCAGTCAATTTTTTTAACTCAGTCAACCATCCTCCAGACTCTCAACATTAAAATTAAAACACTATGTTACTCAATATCTTTTTCGATAATATGAACAGCTCACTCGAACTGATCCTGATCGGCATTGTTCTTTTTGCAGTTTACTGGTTCATTATGAGAAAATACAATTCACTTGGCCTGCGGTTGTTTATACTTTGCATCTTTTTATTCATCGGCAGTTGTGTATGGTTGTATAAGGACGAAGCCGTTTTAAAAAATACGCTTGCTAACGGTGAGCAGCACATCGCCAATATAATTTCCAAAGCAACTGTGGGCAAAAATGATCACCAGGTTGAAGTTTCTTTTACTGCCAATGACGGCAGCCCGGTTACAAGCAAAAGCACTCAATATATTTCGCAGGAAGAGTGGAATGCATTTACAGCCGGCAGTGCCTTGCCGGTCATTTATCTTTCTTCTTCGGGTAAAACGTATGTACAGCAAAGCCTGCAACGTTTTAGAGCGGATAAGATCTATCTCTATTATTTTTCAGCCTTCTGGTTATTATTAGGTGTTGGTTTACTGATCTGGCTGCGCAAATATAAAGTGGGTGTAGATGATGAAGGCAATGAATGGGTGGTAAAAGAAGACGGCTCCATTATCCTTGACGAAAGAAAATCTGCGTTCGCCCAAATGAGTAAACGAGCTAATATTGTTTCGAAATTGGCTCAGAGTTTTGGAAAGTAATACTTATAAAGTAACCTGTTGTGCTATTAAAAGACAGAACGCTGATTATTATGATCTTTATGATTTACGCTGATTTGGCTGGCTTTCTAATATCAGAACAAATCATATCGTATAATTTACCATAGAAATAGATGAATCATGATTTTTTTGATTTAAAAAGAAACAGAAAATCATCATTACCTATTCGATCTTAAAAATCTGTGTACCATTTTGATAAATTCAATAGCACAAGACGTTATAAAATAATTTTCTTGCAAAGAAGAAAACCTTAAGGCGTGTTGGCGTCTTTGCATAGAATTTTTGTTATTCTATTATTTCCCGGTATTCTCTTTAGCATCTTTCCATTTCCAGTTCCTGATCTCGGGCATGTCTTCTCCATGTTCACAGATATACGCTTTGTGATCGAGTAGTTTGTCTCTCGTATATTGTTTACAGTAAGCTGCAGTGGCACCCAACATCGGCAGGCGGTCTATTACATCATTCACCAAATGA
>JBDUCW010000248.1:0-3641 GCA_040003235.1 Ferruginibacter sp.
AGGGGAAGATAGTATTAAGTACGCCCGCCTTTTCCCTAATGCAACTATTTACACTTTTGAACCATTGCCTGGTAATATTAAGCTTATAAAAAACAATTTCCTTAAGTACGGTATTAAAAATGCTACTTATTATAACAAAGCGCTTTCTTCTGAAAATGGTACTGCTGAATTTTATGTATCATCAGGCAAGCCGGCAGATGCGATTGAATCCGACTGGGATTATGGAAATAAATCAAGCTCATTATTACCTCCGGCAAGCCATTTAAAAATGGCAGACTTCATTCATTTCAATAATAAAATTGAAGTGGAGACTATCACATTAAAATCATTTTGTGAACAGAATAAAATACATCAAGTGGATTTTATTCACATGGATGTGCAGGGTGCGGAATTAATGGTATTGCAGGGTGCACAGGACTTTATATCTTCCATAAAGGCAATTTGGCTGGAGGTGTCAAAAACAGATCTTTATAAAAATCAGCCCCTCGTTGGTGATGTAAAGGAATTTATGCAAGCAAATAATTTCGTATTAATCAAGGATGCGCTTTATGGTATCCAGGGGGACCAGCTTTATATTTCAAGGAAAGGATTTACAACAAATCGGATACTTTATATTAAAACTTTTCTTTCTGCAAAAAATTTGATTGGCCGGGTTTTTAGAAAAATGGGGTTTAGTAAAACAGGTGGTAAATAAACATGGATAAACAAATAAATAAACTTTTCGCCAAAGCAGGGATACAAATTAAAAAAACAAGTTCTTTGGAAAATGAACAGCAATATTTTATCCGGACTATTGGCGCCCTGCAGGAATTGTATTCTTACCGTTTTCAGAACGGGAATATGCCATTCAATGAGGAAATATTGGGCCTGGTTTTCTCAAAAAACAGGGCAATGCAATTGCATGCTTTGCTGGGTTCTTACTTTCATTATACAAAGAATTCATCACAGCTAAAAGTACTATATACTGCCACCGGCGAAGATTATTTGATGTCATATAAAAATCTCCAACGGGAATTCAGGGAATTTCCTGTTGAATTTATTCTTGAAACAAATTTTAAGAATGACGTGCAAAGCCTGGTAGGCAAAACCTCAGCCGACCGTATTTTTTTTATGACCGATGATGCCATTTTTTCACGCCATTATGATCTTTCAGATGTTTTGCATTTTAATCCTTTCAATGAAATATTTTCATTGCGGCTCGGAAAAGATATGGGCTATTCCTTTGCTTATCAGCAGGAACAATCTTTGCCGGATTTTCAACAGGATGATGCAGGTCAGTTAAAAACTTATAGCTGGATTTGGGGAGATATGAAAGAGTCACCGGATTGGTGTTATCCTCTTTCATTAGACGGCACTTTTTTTGGCACAAATGAAATAGCTATCATACTTAATTTTATTGATTTTAAAAATCCTAATTCCCTTGAGGCCAGCCTGCAGCTTTTCAATTCAATATTCTTATTAAGAAAAGGAATTTGCTATGAAAATGCAAAATATGTAAACATACCATGCAATATTGTTCAGCAGGATTTTAAAAACATTTATACAGGAGCTTTTGATGTTGCAGAATTACTGGCCTTGTTCATGGCAGGAAAAAGAATTGATTGGCTACAGTATGCCGGCAATCATCCTAAAGAAATTCAGCAAAGCAAATTTACATTTACCTGATTCACAAGGGATCGTTACCAACATGCCGCCGCTTGTTTCCATTTGTATCCCTAATTATAATAAAGCCGGTTTTATTGAAGAATGTATTGAAAGCGTTTACCGGCAGACTTACCGTAATATAGAATTGTTTATCATTGATGATGGATCTACTGATAACTCAGTAGCCATTATAAAAAATAAGATTAGCAACGGGCCTTTTAAAACTACTTTATTACAGAATGAAAAAAATAGCGGCATCTGTTATTCCCTGAACAATGCCCTCAAAATTGCGAGTGGTAAATATTACCAGATGCTTGGCTCGGACGATCTTATTTTACCCGGTAAAATTGCCAGCCAGGTGGCGATTTTTGAAAGCTTACCGGAAGAGTATGCAATTGTATTTGGTAAATCTTATCGCATGGATGAAGCAGGTAATTACCTTGAAGATGACTATTACCAATCCATAGACGTAGACACTTCCAAATTGAAGCACGCAGGCTTTGAAGATTTGTTATCTATAAACTTTATTTCATCATGTGCACACCTTGTAAAGTTTGCTGCTATAGTGGAAGCAGGGATGTACGACGAATCACTAAGGGTAGAAGACTGGGACTTGTGGTTGCGGATCGCCAAAAAATATAAGGTTTTGTTCATCAACGAATATGATTCAGTTTATAGGATTGTGAATTCTTCATTAACACATAATTTAAAAAACTTTGCTGATGTATATACTACTTATTGCAAAACGTTATTAAAGCATCTTGATTATTCACCTACAGGCAACAGGAATATTGCCAGGAATATTGGTTTAATGTCGTTAGTCGTATATAAGTACGATGGGCAGCATGCAAAGGAATTATTAAAGAAAAGCTTTCAATTAAATCGAAATCCAAAATCATTTATCCTGCTTGTCTCCTCATACTTTGGTTTGCAATATCGCTTTTTGAAAACACTTACATTCAGTAAGAAACACCGGTAAAAAAGTAATGAATAACAAGCCAATGGTAAGCGTATTGATGACTGCGTATAACCGGGAGAGTTATATAGAAGAGGCTATTGAAAGTGTGTTGTCTTCTAATTATACAAATTTTGAATTAATAATCGTGGATGACTGTTCAACTGATAATACAGTTGCCATAGCAAAAGGTTACGAATTAAAGGACAGTAGGGTAAAGGTTTTTATTAACGAAAAAAACCTGGGCGATTATCCAAACAGAAACCGGGCAGCGGGCTACGCAACTGGCAAGTTTTTAAAATACCTGGATTCAGACGATGCATTTTACCCCGGGGGATTAGAATATTGTGTTCGCTGTATGGAGAACAACAAGGAAGCCGATTGGGGAATTTTTTATCCCCGCGAAATATCAAAGGAATTTTTGCTCAATTCAAAAGAGGCAATCGGGTGGCATTTTTTTAAGGAACCTTTTTTAAAAGCCGGCCCGGGTGGGACGATCCTCCATAAAGATTTTTTTATGAAATTAGGAATGTATCCAACGGCATATGGCCCGGCCAATGATATGTATTTTAATTTGCTTGCCGCATCTGAAGGAAATGTATTAATCTTAAAAGATAATTTTTTGTTTTACAGACGGCATGACGAACAGGAACAAAGTAATCAGTACAGTTACCTGTATAATTATTGTAAGTATCTTAAAGATGCATTAGAGTATCTGCACTTGCCCTTAACGAAGAAACAAATGAGCTGGTTGCAAAAAAAAAGAAAACGCCGTTTCTCCGTTAACATCATTAATTATTTTTTGAGAACTGGTAATATTAAGAAAACAAAAGAAGCGATCAATAAAGCAGAGTTTTCTTTTAAAGATTTTTTAATTGGGATTTTTCATTTTGATCGACCAATGAAAGTTGTCCGGCCTAAACCCGGAGTTAACGCATGAACTTAGTCTTTAGAATAATCAGGCGGTTGAATTTACTGTGGAATAATTTTGTGGTCAGGATCAAATTGTACTATCTCAAAGTTCTTTATAAAGAACGTTTCA
>JBDUCW010000134.1:0-12263 GCA_040003235.1 Ferruginibacter sp.
GGAATTGATCGGTACTAATGAGCAGTTAACAATGGCACGGAATTATGCTGAAGCCAAAGGCTGGAATGTTATAACCGTATATCGGTTAGATGCCCTATCGGGTAAATCTGTACTTGATTATTCGGAAACAAAACGGATGCTAAAGGATATCAAAGATGGCACAATCACCGGAATCATTTTTTCAAAACTTGCTCGACTTGCCAGAAATACAAAAGAACTGCTTGAAATATCTGAAATATTCAGAACATATAACGCGGACTTGATTTCACTGGCTGAAGCAATCGATACATCAACACCTGCCGGAAGGCTATTCTTTACCGTTATTGCGGCTATGGCGCAATGGGAACGGGAAGAAATATCAGAGCGGGTGGCCGCCTCAGTACCTATACGTGCTAAAATGGGGAAATCATTAGGCGGACAAGCCCCCTATGGCTATACATGGGAAGGAAAGGCATTACTCATTGATCCTAAAGAAGCGCCTGTTAGAAAGCTGTTATATGAGATATACAAGAAAACTAAGCGCATAAAGACTACAGCACGGGAATTAAACGAATTAGGGCATCGTACCCGCAACGGCTCGGAATTTACAGGCACAACAGTTGAAAGGCTGTTGAGAGACCCAATTGCAAAAGGGGTACGCAGGGCAAACTATACCAAAAGTACGGGAGAGGGTAAGAAATGGATAATTAAACCCGAAAGTGAGTGGGTTGAAATACCATGTCCGGCACTGGTTGATGAAGAACTTTGGAATGAATGCAGGATGATAATTGAGAATTCCATTACTCGGAGGGTTGCAGTCGGCCCACGACCCGTTTTCCTTTTATCTGGTTTCGTGTATTGTAGCTGCGGGAAAAAGATGTATGTATATAACAACAACAAAGATTATAAATGCGCACCTTGCAAACGTAAGATTCCGGTAACCGATTTGGATGAAATTTATCATTCTCAATTAAAATCATTTCTTCTATCCGATTCTGATTTGAATTCATATTCTGAAAAATCTGATCAGCAAATAAAGGAAAAACAATCTCTTTTAGAGACTTCAAAAGATAGTTACAACAAGTTAAAAAAGAGATTGGAACAGCACCTAAATCTACGATTGGATGGTGAGTTAAATAAAGAAGATTTTCAGTCATTCTATCAACCACTTCAAATACAACTGCGGCAAATGGAGGAGCAGATACCAATACTCGAAGCTGAAATAGACTTCCTTAAAATACAGCTATTGTCATCAGATATTGTCTTAAATGAAGCCAAAACTTTGTATGAGAACTGGCTTAATCTACAGTTTGATGAGAAACGGTCAATTGTTGAAACAATTACCGAAAATATTGAAATACAATCCGACACCATCAATATTTCCCTAATCCCAATATCAGGCCAGTTAAATCCCCCTACTTCTTTAGAAACCGTGAGAAATGGTGACACAACCATGTCCCTGTGGTTTTTTTAATCATCCCGAACGGGAATGCAGTTGCGGGCCGGGCATTGTTCAAAAATATTTGAACAGGATCAGCGGACCTTTACTGGATCGTATCGATCTGCATGTTGAAGTGACGCCGGTTGCATTTAATGAATTGTCTTCTGCAAAGAATGGAGAAACATCATCGACGATCCGGGAACGTGTTATTAAAGCAAGGGAGTTGCAATCGGAACGCTATAAAACCAGTGAAGGTATTTATGCCAATGCGCAGATGAGCAGCAGACAACTTAAAGAGATCTGCATGATCAGTAATGCGGGACAACAGTTGTTGAAAGTGGCGATGGAAAAATTAAATCTCAGTGCAAGGGCCTATGACAGGATATTAAAAGTAAGCCGCACCATTGCTGATCTTGCTGCCAGTGATGATATTAAACCTGAACACCTTGCAGAAGCAATTCAGTACAGAAGTCTTGACAGGGAAGGGTGGGGAGCGTGAGGGCAATGGTTCATGGTCGATGGTCGATGGTTCATGGCGAAGAACTTTCTTATAGTGATTGGATACGAAATCAAATGATAAATCTGCGTGACATTATTGGTGCTAAAACATGATGAGCCTTCCCACAAAACACAAATATAACGGAGACCGGTAAGCCAAAAAATTGTTAGTATTAAGTTGTAAGTTTTAAGCTGGAGAATTGAATTGTTTAATTGCTGTATTGTAGTATGGTTGAATTGTAGAGAGTAGCTTATATTTAAAAGATTCTACTATGGACTATTAACCATCGGCCATGGACCTAATTCTTAATACTTAATTAAACCTTCTCTTACAATTTCTCCAAAAGGTCAACTACACCTTCTCTTTTTAAGATGAGGTAACCCAGCCGGTCATTACTGATCCCTTCTTTCAACTGGTAACTGAAATTCAACTGGTCGTTTTCTACAGCCGTTTCAAAATAATTAAAACAGATGTTCGGGTATTTTTTCAGTTCATCTGCGATCTCATACAGGTGCGTAGAGAGAATAAAAAGTGAATTTTTTATTTTAAGCAATCCTTCAATCACAGTACTGCTGCATTTCATGGCGTCCTGTACATTGGTGCCTTTAAAAAGTTCGTCGATGAGGATCAGCCATTTTTTTCCGTTGTTCACCTTATTGATGGTTGCTTTAATGCGTTGCACTTCATTATAAAAATAACTTTCGCCTTTAAGGATATTATCCATCACATTGATATTGCTGAGGAGACCGTCAAAAAAAACAAGTTCCATATGCTCAGCCGGAACGCCCATGCCCGTATGAGCCAGGAATACCGCGGTTCCTACGGCTTTTATAAAAGTACTTTTGCCGGCCATGTTCGCTCCCGTGAGAAACAGGAAATTCGTTTCCCGGTCAAGTTTCACATTATAAGAAACCGGTTCTTCCAGCAGCAGGTGATACAGTCCTTCCATTTTAATGGAGGGCTGTCCGGCATTTGAAAAAGAAGGAAATGCCAACTTATATTTTTTTACTGCCATTGCCATTCCATACCAGGCATCCAGCATTGAATAAATATTGATCAGGTCAAACATATTGCGTTTGAAATGGTACCTGATAAAACCAGCGAGCTGTAATTTTTCTGTTGTACTGAGCTCCGCAGCTGTGTCGTGTTTTTCAATGACCAGAAACTGTTCTTTGGTAATGATGTTCCGGATTTCTTCCAGTTGCTTTTTTAAAGGATTGGGTGTGTCATCCGACAAAAAATCAATCAGCAATAATTTTAGCCCTTTGATAAAATCGAAACAATGCCCGGCGGAGTATTTTGCCAGGGAAAAATCATGACTATGGAATGTCTTGTATACGTATGCATCAATGGGAGAAGGGTGCGCAGGAATCAGGTCCAGTGTGGATTCATAAAATTTTTCTACCATCATGATCGTGCCGTTGCTGATCTGCATCGGCCACGCTGTTTCTTTTTCAAGAATATATTTCAGCGTCTGCTGCACACCTTCAATGGCTTCGATATTCAATAAGGGTGTTGAAAAATTATGGTGCAGTTGTTCTCTGCCACCGACAGTCCGGGTAAAATTGAGTCTGTAAAAAACAGAAGATTCTTCTTCAGTACTAAAGATTGAAAGATCGCCCAGTGTGATTTTGTCTGTTTCCATCGGAACGCTGATTTTTATGATCGCAGGATTTAAATTATCAAATGGTTCTATTGCTGTATGGTTAGATTGTTGGTAGCAGTTAAAAATATTGAGGCCTTTTTCAACCATTCAACCATTTAACAATATAGTCATTCAGTTTCTATCGAACTGCAAACGCGAGCCCTTCACTGATTCATTCCATTCCCCGTTTCCATAAACCATATTTCCATTTACGAAGGTATTTGTTACCGTTGCGGGAAAATCAAAACCTTCGAGCGGGCTCCAGCCACATTTATATAAAATATTTCCTTTGGTCACTGTCATGTGTTGATTCATATCTACCATGGCCAGGTCTGCAAAATAACCTTCACGGATATAACCGCGGTCTTTGATACAAAAACAATCCGCAACTGCATGACTCATTTTTTCAGCGATCTTTTCCAGGCTGATCTTTCCCTGCTTATGATAATGCAGCATCAATGGCAGTGCATGCTGAACCAATGGCAAACCGGCGTGTGCTTTTTCATAAGGACCTTCTTTTTCCGACAACAGATGCGGTGCATGATCCGTAGCAATTACGTCTAAACGGTCATCCAGTAATGCTTCCCATAAAGCCGCTTTATTACCGGAAGCTTTGATAGCGGGATTACATTTTATTTTATAGCCCAGTCTTTCATAATCATCCGCAGTAAAATGCAGGTGATGAACACAAACCTCTGCCGTGATCCTTTTTTCTTTCAGCGGCAGCATGTTACTGAACAACTGCAATTCTTTTGCTGTGCTGATATGAAGTATGTGTAAACGGCTGTTGTATTTTTTTGCAAACTGAATGGCCACCAGTGAAGATTCAAAACAGGCTTCATCATTTCTGATGATCGGGTGATCGGATGCTGATAAAACTTCCTTTTGCTGTTTTATCTTTTCATAGTTATTGCGGATGATCTTTTCATCTTCGCAATGGGTAGCAATGAGTAATTCACTTTCACTGAAGATCGTATTCAGTGCAGCATGATTATCTACCAGCATATTTCCGGTGCTGCTCCCCATGAAAATTTTTACACCACAGATGTCATGCTTCAATGCATTCGTTTTTAATACTTCGGCGGCATTATCATTACTTACGCCCATGAAAAAAGAATAATTGGCGAGAGCGGTCCGTGAAGCAATGGCATATTTTTCTTCCAGCAGATCGAGTGTAAGTGCATTGGGAATGGTGTTGGGCATTTCCATAAAACTGGTAACACCACCGGCCACAGCGGCTTTGCTCTCTGTATAAATATCTGCTTTGTGTGTAAGGCCGGGTTCACGGAAATGCACCTGGTCGTCAATAACACCGGGAAATAAATACCTGCCTTCTCCGTTTATTTCAATCACCTGTTCTTTTGTATTGATCTGCGCATCGATCTTTTCAATGCGGTCGCCGGAGGTTAAAATATCAGTGTTTGTAATTTTACCCTCATTTACTGTATGAATGTTTTTAAAGAGGTATTTTTGCATATCTTGAAATAAAGTAACAGCTAAATAACTAAAATTAAATGCAAATTATTAAAAGCTTACTCAAACTGTCTCTTTTTATTTGTCCTGCCTTTGCCACAGCACAATCTACTTACCTGAACCAGGGGACGAAAGAAACACATATTGTGGACAGGATGGAAATTAAACAACAAACCAATACCGATCTTAATTTTTCTACACTCCGGCCATTTAACCGCAAAGCAATTGTAAGGCAGGCGGAATTTTTAGACAGTGCACGTATGGGTTATGCCGATAGCACGGGGCAGGACAAATACAAGGCCTGGACAGATCTTGACATGAGCCGGGTAGATGAATACAATCTGCACAGCCTGCTGATGAATAACAGTGAATGGGTAACAGGCCCGATGACCGGTTTTACGAGCAAACATACTTTTCTGAAATCATTTTATACAACAAAGGCCAATTTTTATGAGGTCAATAATAATGATGTATTTCTCGCGATCAATCCCGTGCTGCAATTAAATTATTCAAAACAGAATGATAATAGTTCAACACTTTTTTTGAACAGCCGCGGTGTAAGCATCCGGGGAATGATTGCAAAGAAAGTTGGTTTCAGCGCATTGATAACGGACAATCAGGAACGCGGTCCTAACTTTTTTGGGTCCCGTGTTAATAAATTTGATGCAGTGCCCGGCGTTGGATTTTACAAACCATTTAAAAAGACCGGCTTTGATTATTTTGACGGCCGGGGCTATTTCACATTTAACGCTGCAAAATTTATCGACTTCCAGATTGGCTATGATAAAAATTTTATTGGTAACGGATACCGGAGTTTGTTTTTAAGCGATTGGGGTAACAGTTATCTGTTTGCCAAGATCAATACCCGCGTATGGAAATTCAATTACCAGAATATTTTTATGGAACTGATGCCGGAATTTAAAAAAGCAGGGGATACTTTGCTTGAAAGAAAATATGCGGCAATGCATCACCTGAGTATGAATGTTTCTAAATGGCTGAACATTGGTTTGTTTGAAGGGGTAATCATGAGCAGGAGAAAAAATTTCGATATACAATATCTCAACCCGATCATTTTTTACCGTCATATTGAAGGATCGCTGGGCAGTAAAGACAATGCAGTTGCGGGTTTCGACCTGAAGGCAAATGTAGCGCACCGTGTACAACTATACGGTCAGTTACTGCTTGATGAATTTGTATTGAGCGAGATAAGAAAGAATGATGGCTTCTGGGGCAACAAATGGGCAGTACAACTCGGATTGAAATATATGGATGCATTTGGCATCCGCAATCTTGATCTGCAGCTGGAATCAAACCGGGTGCGGCCTTTTACTTATTCGCATGGAGATTCTACTGCCAATTATACACACTACAATCAACCACTTGCGCATCCATTGGGTGCCAACTTCCAGGAATTTATCGGCATCGCAAATTATCAACCATCACCACGCTGGTATATTTATACAAGGGCGATCTATTTTAACCAGGGCCTTGATAGTCTGAATGGCGCAGATATGGGCAGTGATCCGTTGCGTAGCAATGCTGACCGCAGGATGCAAACAGGTTATAGTCTTGCCTCCGGCAGAAAACTTCATTGCATCAATACGCTGTTTCAGTTAAGTTATGAATTGAAACAGAATCTTTATATCGATGCATCCTATCTCTACCGCAATTATAAATTTGTGGATGAAACCGGCATCGATAAAACATCAATGTTCACCATTGGTATCAGGCTCAATGCAGCCAAAAGAGATTATGATTATTGATAATTTTAATACTGCGAAGGCAGATAAATATTAACGGCCGTAAAAATCAGTTCTCATTTTTTTGGTGGAATAGATAATCTGGCTTTACTTTACAATAATTAATGAAACAAACCATTCACATACACCATCATCATAACCGCCTGCGGTAAGCTGATTGGATGCTATGTGCTTTAACATACTTGCAAAGGGCTTACTGAAAAGTGAGCCCTTTTTATTTTAAACAGGCATTGACATGAATACAGATAAAACAAATTTCTCTTCAGGAGATATGAATGAGGTAGAAGTGCTTCTCAAAATCGCCATCCAGAAATCAGGAAGGTTATATGAGGATTCGGTAAAACTATTAAAGGAATGCGGTATTGAACTCAATAACGGCAACAAGCAATTGAAAGCGACTGCTAACAATTTTCCAATTGAAGTTTTTTTTCTGCGGGACGATGATATCCCGCAATACATTGCCGACAATGTTGCCGATGTAGGCATCGTTGGAGAAAATGTTTTACTGGAAAAAAATAAGGATATCGACCTGGCATTCAGACTTGGTTTTGGAAAATGCAGATTGTCTATTGCAGTTCCCAAAACAATGGAATATAATTCTGTTGCGGACCTGCAGGGTTTGAAAATTGCTTCGAGCTATTCAAATATCCTGCAGCATTTTTTAAATGAAAATAGGGTCAGTGCCGAGATACATGAAATCAGTGGTTCAGTAGAAATTGCACCGGGAATCGGGTTGGCGGATGCTATCTGCGACCTCGTCAGCAGTGGTAGCACGCTTTTTACGAATGGATTGAAAGAAGTAGAAGTAATTTTAAATTCAGAGGCCATACTCGCGGTAAATAAAAAATTATCAGCAGAAAAAAAAGCGATCCTTGAAAAATTACTGCTGCGGATCAACGCAGTAAAAAAAGCAAAAGCAGTTAAATATATTTTACTGAATGCTCCCAATCATCAGTTGAAAAATATCGCAGCTATTTTGCCGGGCGCAAAAAGTCCTACCATTGTGCCGCTGGCAGAAGAAGGGTGGAGCAGTGTACAGAGCGTGGTAAATGAAAATGATTTCTGGGAAGTAATCGAGAAACTAAAAATGTATGAGGCCGAAGGCATACTTGTTGTTCCGATCGAAAAAATGATTTAACTGATGCAGACAATTACCAATCCATCAAAAGATCAATGGCAGGCCTTACTGAAACGGCCTTTATTAGATACAGCTGCACTGGAAGAAAAAACAGCTGCAATTCTCTCAGCAGTAAAAATGAATGGTGATGATGCAGTTAAAAAATATACAGCAAAGTTTGACGGAGTAGATCTGAAACAGATAAAAGTTACAGCAGAAGAAATTGCCGCAGCATCTGAACTCGTAAGTTCTGAATTAAAAGTGGCAGTCGATATTGCGAAAAATAATATCAGCCGTTTTCATACAGTTCAAAGAGAGCCCGTCATCAAAACAGAAACAATGCCCGGAGTATCCTGCTGGCGAAAATCAGTGGCCATACAGAAAGTTGGATTGTACATTCCCGGTGGCACAGCACCACTATTTTCTACTTTGCTCATGCTTGGTATTCCGGCATTGCTTGCAGGTTGCGATGAGATCATTGTTTGCACACCCTGCGATAAAAATGGACAGGTGCATCCCGCAATATTATATGTAGCCGGTATTCTTGGTTTAAAAAATATTTATAAGATCGGCGGCGTGCAGGCCATTGCTGCAATGGCTTACGGAACGGAGACTGTCCCACAGATTTATAAAATTTTCGGGCCCGGTAATCAGTTTGTCACTTGTGCCAAGCAACTGATCAGCAAAGAAGGTATTGCGATTGATATGCCCGCAGGCCCGAGTGAAGTAGCGGTGTATGCGGATGATAGTTGTGATCCGGCTTTTGTTGCAGCTGATTTATTAAGCCAGGCTGAACATGGGCCAGACAGCCAGGTAGTGCTGGTTGCAACAAATAATGCAATTATTGAAAAAGTAAAAACTGAACTTGAATTGCAGTTAGTGCAATTGCCCCGCAAAGAATTTGCTGCACAATCATTGCTGAATAGTAAATTTATTGTCATGGAAAATGTTGATGATGCTTTCACACTGCTGAATGAATATGCAGCAGAACATCTTATTATTGCCTCTGACAATGCAGCAGCACTTTCAGAAAAAGTATTGAATGCAGGCAGTGTATTTCTCGGTCATTACTCACCGGAAAGTGTGGGCGATTATGCAAGCGGCACCAATCATACATTGCCCACAAATGGATATGCCAAAGCTTATAGCGGCGTTTCGCTCGACAGCTTTCTTAAAAAAATTACCTTTCAGCAATTAAATAAAGAAGGGTTGAATAATATTGGCAATGCGGTGCAAATCATGGCAGTGGCGGAAGGATTGGAAGGGCATGCAAATGCCGTGAGAATAAGGAATAAGAAATAAGAAAGTCGAACAGAAATCGTAAGCATTTTTTTTCTTTTGCAAATGCTTGGATGAGGTTATAAATAAGGAATAAGAAATAATTAATAAGAAATAAGGAAGTTAAATACAGAATGCCGAATAAGGAACAAGGAATGATGAAGTAAGTAGTTACCATCTTCCCGACTTCCCGGCCCAAAAAAATATGTTTAGGCTACAAAATTTAATAAGAGACAATATCAAACGGCTGACACCGTATTCATCGGCACGACATGAATTTAAAGGCGATGCTTCTGTATTCCTGGATGCCAACGAAAACAGCCATGGTTCACCGTTGGAAGAAGATTTTAACCGCTATCCTGATCCGCTTCAATGGAAATTAAAATTTGATCTGGCAAAAATAAAAGGCGTGCCTGCTGAAAATATTTTCATTGGCAACGGGAGTGATGAAGTGATAGATCTTGCTTATCGCATTTTTTGTAATCCCGGAAAAGATAATGTGATTATCTGTCCGCCTACTTACGGCATGTATGAAGTAAGTGCTAACATTAATGATGTTGAGGTTCGTAAAGCGCGGCTCAAAGAAAATTTTGAACTTGACCTCGAAACTATCATGAACCTTACAGATGCGTTTACTAAAATGATATTTATCTGCAGCCCGAATAATCCAACCGGTAACAGCATGAAACGCGATGATGTGGAATGGCTGCTGAATAATTTTCCTGGACTGCTGATCATTGATGAAGCGTACATTAATTATTCAAGGCAAAAAACATTTATTCAGGAACTGACCGAATACCCGAACCTTATTGTAATGCAGACGCTCTCCAAAGCCTGGGGCCTGGCTGCCTTGCGTATCGGAATTTGTTTTGCTTCGCTGGATATCATTGATCTTTTTAATAAAGTAAAACCGCCTTACAATATTAATAAGGCGTCACAGGAACTTGCATCGGAAGCATTGATGAAATCCGAACTGGTAAATGCGTGGATCAAAGAAACAGTGAATGAAAGAAAAATGCTGGTTATAGAATTGCATCAATTTTCTTTTGTAGAAAAAATATTCGGAAGCGACGCGAATTTTCTTTTGGTTAAAGTAAAAGATGCCAATGCATTGTATGCTTATCTTTCTGAAAATGGTATTGTTGTCCGGAACAGAAGTAAAGAACCTTTATGTGAAAATTGTCTGAGAATAACCGTGGGAACAAAAATTGAAAATCTCCAGTTGTTGAATTTACTGGCAGATTATGATGTTTAATTGTTGAATGGTTAAATTATTTTATTATTAATTAAAAAAATATCGCTGGAATACTTACCGTCTTCCTGACATCCCGACAAAAAAAATAACATGAATAGCCCACTCGTCATCAGATATGAATTTGCTGTAAAGAAAACAGCTGGCTTAAGAAAGGTCCTCTTCATCGACAGGGATGGAACACTCATTGAAGAAGTGCCGCCAACTTATCAGATGGATGATTACAGCAAACTCATTTTTTATCCGCACATGTTTGAATTTATGCGCAAAATTGCTGCAATGGATTACGAACTCGTTATGGTCTCAAATCAAGATGGAATGGGAACGGATTCATTTCCGGAAAATACTTTTTGGCCACTACATAACCTGATGATGAAAAGTATAGAAGGAGAAAATATTTATTTCAATGCCGCACATATCGACCGGACTTTTATTGCCGAACATTCACCTACACGCAAACCCGGAATCGGAATGCTGACAGAATATCTTGATGAAACAAAATACAATATGGCCGAATCATTTGTTATTGGTGACCGTATTACAGATATGCAGCTTGCAAAAAATCTCGGATGCAAAGGTTTGTGGCTGAATAACGGCAGTGGACTTGGTTCAGCAGAAATGAAAGATACATTGGAAGCGTTACAGGAAACAATTGTGTGCGATAGTCCGGAATGGGCGGGCATTTATAATTATCTGAAAAATATTCAGCGTAGCGTTGTTCATGAACGCAATACCAATGAAACGAAAATTTCAATTGAATTAAATCTTGATGGTTCTGGCAAAGCATCTATTAATACAGGCCTTGGTTTTTTTGATCACATGCTGGAACAGATCGCGAAACATGCCGGTATCGATCTTGATATCCAGTGCAGCGGTGATCTTCATATTGATGAACATCACAGTATTGAAGATGTGGGCATCGCACTTGGTGAAACCTTCCTGAAAGCATTAGGCGATAAACGTGGAATTGAACGGTATGGATTTTTATTGCCAATGGATGATTGCCTTGCCCAGATCGCGATTGATTTTGGAGGCCGTAACTGGATTGTTTGGGATGTTGAATTTAAAAGAGAAAAGATCGGTGAGATGCCGACAGAAATGTTTTTTCATTTTTTCAAATCTTTCAGCGATGCGGCAAAATGCAATTTAAATATCAAAGCGGAAGGCGACAATGAACACCATAAGATCGAATCTGTTTTCAAAGCATTTGCGAGGGCTATAAAGATGGCGGTCAGAAAAGACGGGGATGGCAATGAACTTCCTTCTACAAAAGGAATATTATGAGCATCGTTATCATAAAATATAATGCAGGTAATATTCAGAGTGTTCAGTATGCTTTGAAACGGCTGAATACTGAAGCCATCGTTACGGATGATATTGAGTTAATAAAAAATGCCGGTAAAGTAATTTTCCCGGGCGTTGGTCATGCGGGTGCTGCGATGGATTCATTAAAGGAAAAAAATCTTGATACGGTTATCAGAAACCTCCGGCAACCGGTGTTGGGCGTATGCGTAGGACTGCAGCTGCTTTGCAGGCATTCTGAAGAAGGTAATACAGATTGTATTGGTATATTTGATACGAAGGTCAAACGTTTTAGACCAGTTAAAGAAAAAGTGCCGCAGGTTGGCTGGAATAATATTTCAGGTCTTCGATCAGATTTATTCAGTGGATTACCGGAGGACCAATATGTATATTTTGTACACAGTTATTATGCGGAGCTTTGTGCTGATACCATTGCAACAGGAAATTATATCAATGAATACAGTGCGGCCTTGCTGAAAGATAATTTTTATGCGGTCCAGTTTCATACAGAAAAATC
>JBDUCW010000249.1:0-3625 GCA_040003235.1 Ferruginibacter sp.
GAAAAAGAGTTGAGCTGATCCACCATTGTGTTGATCGTATTTTTCAATTCAAGGATCTCTCCTTTTACATCCACAGTAATCTGCCGCGACAGATCACCTTTTGCAACCGCAGTAGTAACCTCCGCAATGTTACGCACCTGGCCTGTTAAGTTTGATGCCATCTGGTTTACAGAATCCGTAAGATCTTTCCATGTACCTGCCACACCTTTTACCTGGGCCTGTCCACCCAATTTTCCTTCAGTACCCACTTCCAATGCCACGCGGGTTACTTCTGAAGAAAATGAATTCAGCTGATCCACCATGGTGTTGATGGTATTTTTAAGTTCGAGGATCTCGCCCTTTACATCCACTGTAATTTTTTTGGAGAGATCCCCTTTAGCAACGGCTGTTGTTACTTCCGCAATATTTCTTACCTGTGCGGTAAGGTTACTACCCATCTGGTTTACAGAATCGGTAAGATCTTTCCATACGCCACCTACACCTTTTACTTTTGCCTGGCCACCCAGCTTTCCTTCGGAACCTACTTCTCTTGCAACACGGGTTACTTCCATGGAAAAAAGGTTGAGCTGTTTCACCATGTCATTTACTTCTTTGGCAATGCGGGAGAATTCACCTTTTAATGCATGGCCGCCAATTTCCAATGGCATTTCCTGAGAAAGATTTCCTTTGGCAACAGAACTGATAACGTGTGCGATCTCGATAGTTGGATGCACCAGATCAGATATCAATGAATTGATGGAATCAACACCTGTGCCCCAGGACCCTTTAGCATTGGGCACTTCAATACGCTGTGTCAGTTTACCCTGCTTACCGATAATATTTCCTGCCCAGGTAAATTCCTGCATCATCCTTTCATTTAATGTAATGATATCATTCAGGGTATCGCAGATTTTTCCGTTCAATCCTGTTTCATCAATCGGCATGCGCACACCAAAATTCCCGTTCTTAACCTGGGTTAATACTTTCAGCAGATCTTTATTGTTGAAACTGCTGGCCGGCTCTTCAGTATAACTGACGATAGGATTTTTTTTCAATAAATTCTTTTTGATTTTGGTACCATTCGCCGGAGCAGTAAGTACCTCTTTATCGGATAACGCAGTTTTGATACCGTTCCTTGAAGGACTGGTTTTGGCTTTCAGGTTGTTCATAATTGAAGGAATTAAATTTTTATAGTTTTGCCAGTTTAAGACTAATGATTAAACTCGATTTCCACAACAGCTATTTCAAAAATTCCACAATCCGGGTAATATCCTCCACAAGAAAGTATAGTATACCCCCAACATTTTGTATTAAAAGTTGCTGATATTACTTGTTCTTTTGTAAATTATATTTGATCATTCAATATCCTGCAATTGTTATTCCTAGCTGCAATCTTTTCATTTTTTTTACTGAAAGAATTTGATCTTCTAAAACCTTATTCATCATTGATGATTGATTAAATACATATGCTTATTTTTGCGCCCCCGACTCCTTAGCTCAGCTGGTTAGAGCTACTGACTCTTAATCAGTAGGTCCAGGGTTCGAGTCCCTGAGGGGTCACTGAAAAAGCCCATTTTAATAATGGGCTTTTTTTATTAATATAGTGATGGATTATAGTTCTTAGTGAACCCGTAATGTTTTTCAATCTTCAGGTCTTCGTATGCCATGCAATAAGTGTTGCTGATTTGTTATCTTATTAAAACTACAGTTCCTTTCATATTCCACAGGGGATCCTGCTTTTTTGAATGAACAGGTCCACACGTACACAGCTTGATTGCAAAGCTGACCTTTATAAGTTCCGTCCCAACCCTTTGAAATATCTTCTGAATGAAATATTTCTTTGCCATTCCCGGAGTAATTGTCAATGTTCACCAAGGCATAATTCCTGGTCAGGACCAAGATCCGGAACAGGGACTTGTAAAATAATCAATTTTAAAAATTACCAGCTTCTGTTTAAGGAAAACAGTTCAGCATTTACTGATCATCTATCGAACAATAAATTTTTGCTGCGCAGTTTAGAACAATAAAAAAGCCTTCGGTTTCCCGAAAGCTTTACTCATCCTCATGCTTTTATTTTATTAATTTTTGTGTTTAACTCTTCCATCTTTTTTGTCCTTTGAACGCCCGATCACATATCCTGCACCGGCACCCAGCAATCCACCAATGATAGCACCCTTACCTTTATTTTTACTTACCAATACGCCGGTAAGTGCTCCTGCACCTGCACCGATAGCTGTACCTTTTGCTGCTTTACTCCAGCCCTTCTTTTTAGTAGTAGTTGCAACAGGTGTAGAGGTAGTTGTTGTGGTTGTATTTACAATGGTGGTTTTAACAACCTTTGGTTTTGCACTGATTGTTTTCACAAAATTTGATGGAACTGCTGCAACAACAGCAGTGTCTGTTGAATAGCTGTTTTTATACATTTGGAGACTATCTTTTAAGGCTACAATTTCTTTATTACTTTCCAGTGTAGCTTTATTACCACACGACGCCAGAATGGAAACGATTGCAAATGCGATTATTGTCTTTTTCATTTTACGGGTTTACTTGTTCAGAATATTAAGCATTATACATTTAAGTACGCATTTCGGAATATCAGATGCCCATGTTTGAAAAAACTATGCCATGTGGTATTATACTGGCTGCGAAGACATTGCATTATGTTGCAAAGAGAAAATATCCCCATAACGGGTAATATAATCAGTCAGGTGAGGAATAATAAATATTGTGAAGATCAGAAACGCCGGACAATATAAATGGAATTACAAAAGCTGTCCATTATTTAAAAAGTAAATAAGTATCATGGCTGCGCTGATAACTGAAAGAATTAAAGCGGCTAACCACCACCTGCTTTTTTTTACAGGTTCATCAATATAATATTCTGTCATTGCAGTATTGGTGGTTTCAGTATCACCAACCAATATGGAATGTTCCGCTTCGGGATGAATTACGCGGTCTGCTGCTACATTCTGTAAAAAAATCTCCGGAAGTTGGGCGGGTTCAAATTTAATTTTATGATCAGCATCAATTGTAAACAGTCCCACCTGTTTTATAGAAAGGTCTTTTTTATTTTCAAGCTGCCCGCAAAAATCATTGAGCATTGATGATGATTCATTCCGGGAAAGCATTTTTTTCGTGGCAATATATTCAATCAGCAAATCAGATTCTTCGTTAATGGATGCTGTTGAAAAAACGAATTGAGGTCTTGGCGCAGTTACCTGTTTATTTGCAAAGTCTGATCTGGCCGGCAAATCTGCAACGGATAATGTTCCGATGCCAGGCAATGAACATTTTTTATTTAGAAAAAGAAAAGAAGGGATGAGTGACTGCATACGTAAAGATAATACGGAAAACGTTTAAGAGGTTTAAATCGTTTAAGGTTTAAAACGTTTAAGATTTAAAACGTTTAAGATTTTCTAAATCGCTAAAACCTTTCAACCATTAAGCCCTGCAACTATTAAACCATTCAACGTTTAAACTCTGCAACCTAAAAATTAACTCTGACGCCACCGAGAACATTTAAACCATATACTTCGTAATTATTCCAGCGGCTATATTTACTACTGAAGATGTTGTTTACATCGAACCAGGCACTGAGCATTTTATTTATTTTAAATTCAGCACCCGCACTCAGATCCGTACCACC
>JBDUCW010000135.1:0-12076 GCA_040003235.1 Ferruginibacter sp.
TGGAATGAATGCAATGTTTTGCATGGTTTGTTCCACTACGGCAGTAATATCCAGGAAACCAACACGGTTGTGCAGGAACGCCCATACCGCGATCTCGTTGGCTGCATTGAGCACACAGGGAACATTGCCGCCTTTGTACAAAGCTTCTGTGGCCAGTGCAAGATTGCGGAAGGTTTTAATATCGGGCTCTTCAAAACTAAGTGAAGGATATTTTTTAAAATCGAGCCGTGGTGATTCATTTTTTATGCGGTGTGGAAATCCCATTGCATACTGGATCGGCAATTTCATATCCGGCAAACCCATTTGCGCTTTTATACTGCCGTCTTCAAACTGCACCATGCTGTGAATAACACTTTGTGGATGGATCACCACCTGTATCTGTTCGGGTTTTAAATTGAACAGCCATTTTGCTTCAATCATCTCAAGCCCTTTGTTCATCAGGGTTGCAGAGTCAATGGAAATTTTTGCACCCATTGTCCAGTTGGGATGCTGCAAAGCATGATCGCGTTTTACATTTACCAGGAAATTCGGTTTTCTTCCAAGAAAAGGGCCGCCGCTTGCGGTGAGCACTACTTTTTCGATCGGATTTCTGTTCTCTCCTACCAGGCATTGAAAGATGGCGGAATGTTCACTGTCAACAGGAATGACAGGCACCTTATTATCAATGGCCGTCTGCATTACAATATCGCCGGCAACTACCAGTGTTTCTTTATTGGCAAGCCCAATGGCCTTACCTTTTTTAGCAGCTTTCAGGGTTGGTTTCAATCCGGCAAAGCCCACGATGCCAGCCAGCATCATATCATAGGTATCAAAATCGGCTGCTTCTTCCAGGGCGGCTTCGCCTGCAAACACTTTGGTTCCGGAAGCAGCAAGCGCGTCTTTTACCAGTTTATATTTTGTATCATCACCGATAACAACTGCATTGGGATTGAATTCCAGCGCCTGCGTGATCAGCAGTTCATAATTCGTCTGTGCGGTAAGAATCTCGGCTTCAAATAAATCAGGGTTTGCCCGGATCACTTCCAGCGCCTGCGTACCAATGGAGCCGGTAGATCCGAATATGGCAATGCGTTTCTTGGTCATTATTTAAATTGAAAAAGATACTATTAATTAAGAATTAATAATTAAAGATTAATAATTTTTTTACTGCGAAGATAATAAGTATTATCGTCTTCTTTTTCCACTCATCAGCATTGAACATTCGTCAGGCCACTTGCCTAAAATCATCAATTATTCATACGGTCCAGTAGCCAGAAGAATTATATTAACCATGAACCATAAATAACAAACCGTAGACTATTGAACATTCGTCAGGCCACTTGATTGAAACCATCAATTATTTATGCGATCTAGTGGCCAGACGATTTATACAACTTATAACCTGAATTCCTGTAAGCCGTCCGCAATGATCCTGTCATTGCTCAGTCTCGGCACTTTATTTTGTCCGCCTAATTTGCCGATGCTTTTCATGTAATCGATAAAAGCATTTTTACGAAGTGCTGAAATTTTAAGTGTCTGTAAAATATTACCGGAGATCAGGTCTTCATAATATACATTTTTCTTCCGCAGATGATCATCGATCTTTTGGGCGAATGCATTCATGTCGGCAGGCATGTTTTCAAATTCAATGAACCATTCATGATAACTTTTACTGTCATCCGTGCTGATCATCGGTGCCACCGTAAATTCAGTCACCCGGATATTTTCTTCAGCAGCTGCTTTTAATAAAGCTGCTTCCACTTCTTCCGAAATCACGTGTTCACCAAATGCACTGATGAAATGTTTGGTGCGGCCACTGACGATAATTCTATACGGATCTGTTGAAACAAACTTGACCGTATCACCGATATTATAAGCCCATAAACCCGCATTACTGCTGATGATCAGCGCATAGTTCTCTCCTGTTTTTACATCTTTCAGACTGAGCCTTGTCGGCTGTTCATTAAATATTTCGCCGGCAGGAACAAATTCAAAAAAGATCCCGCTGTTGGTATTGAGTAATAATCCTTCTGCTTCCTGGCTGTCCTGGAATGCAAAGAAACCCTCACTCGCCGGAAAGAGTTCAATGCAGTCAACATGACGGCCGATGCTTTCATACAGCTTTGCTTTATAAGGTTCGAAATTGACACCACCTTGTACCATCACGCTGAATTCAGGAAACAGTTCCCCTATTTTTTTTCCGCTTTTTTCAATCAGTCGGTCAAAATACATCTGCATCCACGGTGGTATCCCGCTGATCAGTGTCATGTTCTGGCCGATGGTTTCTTCCACGATCTTATCCAGTTTTTCTTCCCACTCTTCAATACAATTGGTCGTATAGCTTGGAAGCTGATTCGTACGGAGATATTTCGGAATATGATGATTGACAATGCCACTCAAACGCCCGGTGGGTATGCCTCCTACTCTTTCCAGTGTTGGCGAACCGCTTAAGAAAATCAGTTTACCATTGGCAAATTTATAATTGCCCGTTTCTGCCATATAACAAAGCAGTGCGTTGCGGGCCGTGTTGATATGATTGGGAATGGAGTCTTTGGTAATGGGAATATATTTTACACCGCTCGTAGTGCCGCTGGTCTTGGCAAAATAAATCGGTTGTCCTTTCCAGAGAATATTATGTTTTCCTTCTTTGATCTTTTCTATATAAGGTTTAAACTGTTCATAATCGCGAAGCGGAACAGCATTTTTAAAATCATCATAGGTCTTGATGGAATTAAAATTATGATCTTTCCCAAATGCTGTCTTAACACCTGTTTTCAGCAGGTTATTAAAGATCAGTTCCTGGTCAGCCACTGCAGATTCCCTGCTTTTTTTTATCTGTTTATATATATATGCGGCAAAAGGTTTTGCCAGTAAAGATTTTAAATTCATACGCAACCCCCATCCCCTGAAGGGGCGTTATTTGTAAAGTGTAATTTAATAAGCTTTCTTTTCAGTATGTAAAAGTAAGAGAATAAAAAATGAAGTTTGTACAGAATTGATGATTGAAGGCTGATCTGATGATTTGATAAAATATAAATTATCTGGCTTAGAAATTTTCTGCACCGCCTGATGTTTCGAATGAAGGCTCATCCAGTATAGATATCGATCATGTTTTTTTGGCCGGGAAGGCGGGAAGTCGGGAAGAGTCTAACCCCTATTAAAGCCTCTAACAAATTGAAGAAATTATCAATTATCCATTATCCATTATCAATTATCAATTATCAATTATCAATTAAAAGCAGTTCTTCAAACCAAATGATACCGCACAAGTCCTTCCATTGGATTTTTCAGCACTGTTCCCAGTTCCAGTTCATATTCACGGCACATTTCCTTTAGCACATCCTTAAAACCATACGCCACACCGCCTGTGAAATGAATCGGCATTGACCAGCTTTCACGGTATTTATAAACATGATTAAAAAAGAAATCATTGATCCCGTCTTCAATAATGTTCTCGATCATATAATGACCACGGTTCTCTGCAAGAAAAACAGTGAACGAAGCAAGGTAACGGTTGGGCAAAGCTTCTTTGTAAACCGCAGTCAATATTTCCGGCGCTGTTGTTTTGAATTTTGCATCGAAGCGATCCATCAGATCGGCATCAAATGTTTTATATAAATAATACTGAACTACTTTTTTACCCAGGTATGCACCGCTGCCTTCATCTCCCAAAATAAAACCAAGCCCCGGACTGTTCTTGATAATTTTACTGCCATTGTAATAACAACTGTTGCTACCCGTTCCCAAAATGCAGGCCACGCCTTTTTCCCGCCCACACAAAGCTTTTGCAGCACCCATCAAGTCGTGATCCACTTCTATTGCAGCAGCATTGAAAACTTTTTTAATCGCCGTTTTTACAGAGCGCACATTCACCGGGTTGCTGCAGCCGGTGCCATAATAAAAGATCTCGTCGGGTTCAATGCCCTTCATCTTATGTTTCAGTTCACTGACCAGGATTTCCTGTATCTGCGCTGATGATAAAAAATAAGGACTGATGCCCTGCGTAAAAATCGTTTTCTTCTTTTTCCCATCCAGTAAACACCATTCCGATTTGGTGCTGCCACAGTCGGCGATTAATATGATTGACATAATTGAAAGCGCTTATAATTAAATAATATAGAACGCAGCCCGCGTTCAACCCAACACTCAACACCCAACACAATTTATGCGTTCGGTGAAGCTAATCCATTTATCTTTTGAATGGTTATTTCATTTCAATTAATTTCGTGCCTTATTAAATAAATGATGAACAATAAAAAGATACAGGTTTGGTTGCCGCTGCTGTTCAGTATTACCATGATTGTGGGGATGTATTTTGGCTATAAGATGAGGGATGCCCTTCCGGGTAAATCTTTTTTTTATATGCAGAAAACCAGGCCCATTCAGGAAGTGCTGGACCTGGTGCAAAGTAAATATGTAGATGAAGTAAATACGGATGCCCTTGCTGATACTGCCATTGAAGCCATGCTTTCCAAACTGGATCCGCACAGTGTTTTCATTCCTTCGGAACAACTTGACCGGGTGAATGAAGATATGGCCGGAAGTTTTTATGGTGTTGGTATTGAATATACTTTTTTCAATGATACCATTAATGTGACCAATGTGCTGAAAGATGGTCCGGGATATAAATCGGGTATCCTCACCGGTGATAAGATATTAACGGTGGGCGACAGCGCTGTTTCCGGCAGGAAAATAAAACTGGATGAACTGCGGAAACTTTTTCGCGGAAACAAAGACAGCAAATTACCTGTGATGGTTTTACGTGACGCTGTACAAAAAAAATTCATCATCAGCCGCGACATTATTCCGGTAAGCAGTGTGGATGCCAGTTATATGATCGGTAATGATATCGGTTATATCCGTCTCAATAAATTCAGCCTGGTAACTTACCGCGAATTCATGACAGCACTGGATACATTGCACGGGCGTGGTTTAAAAAAACTGATCCTCGATCTCCGGGGCAATGGTGGCGGAATCGTAGACCAGGCAACTGCCATTGCAGATGAATTTTTAAGCGGTGATAAACTGATCACTTATACAGTTGGAAAACACATGCCTAAAAAAGATTACCGTTGTCAGAAGGAAGGTATGTTTGAAAAAGAACCGCTTGTCGTGCTGACTGATGAAGGCACTGCCAGTGCAAGTGAAATATTAACTGGTGCTTTGCAGGATTGGGACAGGGCTACTGTTATTGGCCGCAGAAGTTATGGCAAAGGACTGGTGCAGGAACAGTATGATCTGAGTGATGGCAGTGCGTTGCGGCTTACCATTGCACGTTATTATACGCCCGTAGGCCGCAGCATACAGCGACCATACAATAATGGACAGGCTGCGTATTTTGAAGAAGTGGGTCAACGTTTTCATAACGGGCAGGTGTTCAGTGCAGACTCTTTTAAAACAGATCCAAAAAATATTTTTACTACGCTTATCAATAAAAAGACCGTGTATGGCGGCGGCGGCATCATGCCGGATATTTTTGTGCCTTATGATACATCGGCGTTTGACGTAACCTCAGCAAGAATTTATACAAAAAATATATTGGGTGATTTTGCTTATCATTATTATCTGCGGAATAAAACACAACTTGATAACTATAAAACTTCCACTTCTTTTGCTGCAGCATTTGTACTGACAGATAATGACTGGAATGATTTTGTGCAGGAAGCTGCAAAGGATTCCATACCGTTGAATAATATTTCTTTGAAAGAAAGATCAGATCTCAGTAACCGGATCCGGAGTTCTATTGCACGGCAGCTCTGGCGCACGCAGGGATTTTATGAAACCTCCAATATCAATGATGAAGTGGTTAAGAAAGCAGTGGAATTTTTAAATAAGTGAGAATATTGAAAATTGAATATTGATTATTTTTTAATTCAGATTCGGAAATAACCAGATTCTAAAATTTAAGACTGTTTATAAAAAAGAAACCCCGGAGATCCGGGGCTTTCTTTTTGCTTGTTGCTCAAAAAAGATCAACTTATGGTTTCTAAGTTTTTCCAGCACTGGTGTGAGCATGTTTTTTCATAGGTATCTGATAATAGAAATAAACGAGGTTTGATGGTACAAATATCCCGTAAATAAAAGTCTGCTAAAGTAGTTCTGCGGATATTTTAATTGTAGCATTAATTCGACTTAGTTAAAAAAAGAATATTGTGTAACAAAGAACCCCGCTGATGCGGGGTTGGTTGTTGTGGGGGGTTACAGAACTAATTATTTGTATAGTTATATTGCTATTTGATTTTCTGTGATGAGTTTACGCAAATTGATCAGGCCATAACGCATACGTCCTAATGCAGTATTGATGCTGGTCTTGGTAATATCTGCTATTTCTTTAAAGCTGAGTTCTGCATAATGCCGCATAATGATCACTTCGCGCTGTTCTTCCTGGAGTTGATCCAGCATGGCACGGACCTGTGCATGTTTTTCATTTTTAATGATAGCAGCATCTGCTCCCGGTTCGCTGAAATTCAATACTTCAAAAAGATCGTAATCATCGCTGGTCTTGATAGTTGGACTGCGCTTTACTTTACGGAAATGATCGAGACACATGTTGTGTGCAATGCGGATGACCCATGGTAAAAATTTTCCTTCTTCTGAATAACGGCCGCCTCTCAAAGTGTCAATCACGCGGATGAATAATTCCTGGAAAATGTCTTCTGCCAGGTGTCTGTCTTTTACCAACAGGTAAATGCTGGTAAAAATTTTTTCTTTGTGACGTAACACCAAAGTGCCAAGTGCGTCAGCATTTCCATCGGTGTACAGGTGAACTAATTGTTGATCGGTAAGATTGGTAAGGTTTTTCATTGTGTGTGTTTTTTTCGATTAGGAATTAATTTGGATGATAGATTTTGATTGGATATAAAGATGATTCAAAATTCAGGAAAAAATATTTCTTTAAAAGTAGTTGGCCGGATGTTTTCAATGTAGCATAAGTTCGATCCGGCTTAATGAATACCCCAGTGAAATCAGTTGCGGTCATTCCTGAAAATAAAGAGCAGCCTTTTAAAAGAGGCTGCGCATAACAAGCAATCAGGTGGTTCAGGTATATAGTTAGAGCTAATGAAAATCTTGAATTCCGGAATATATAAACCGGGTTGTTTACAGTATATGTAAGTGGTGATTTCATAAGCATAAGATGCTTTGGATATTGGTTGTTCTTCGGTGTAAAGGTGAACATTAGGGCATTTTAAAAAGTAGAAGCAGTAATGATTATAATGTAGTATGAATTCTACAACAGTGAGCATTGGCAGCGTTGCCGGTAACGTTACCGTAACAATTTCCTATACAAATGATGGTAAAACAATTCGTTTTATTACAAAAACTGAACTGCTGTCAATAAAAAAATGCAAAACTATCAACAGCTTCTGCTAAAAAAAAGAAAAAGCATTTTCTAAACTTGTACTAACGATTTACACTGTCCCCCCAAAGGACTGCATTATTAACTATTAAAACACTTGCTAAAATGAAAATTCAACAGAACAGCATACTCAGGTATGCAGGAACTTTGCTGTTACTACTTGCTTTCAGTTGTAACAAAGAAAAATTTCAAACGAAAGAAAAGTCAGCACCAACAGTTACCCTTCCTGAAACAAAAGACTCATCAATTACAATTTCTCCAACCAACACCGCAAGGTTTATTACTATTGTCAATCCCGGATTTGAATCAGACAAAGCCAATTGGGGTGATCCGAATATTTTTGCCATTTCTACCAGCGACCATCATACGGGAGGCAAATCTGCCAAGCTCAGTTCTTCCGGCGACAAAATAGAACAGGTTGTAACTGTTCTGGCCGGTACTGATTACACACTCACTGCATGGATACTAAACAAAGGAACAATCGGCGCAAAAAGCGGATCAACCGTACTAGGCAGTTCCGGTGGTAATTTCAGTGCATGGACACAGGTCACCGTTAATTTTAATTCAGGCACTGCAACCTCCGTTACTTTGTATGGTGCTTACAATGCAGGCTTAGGCCGCTTCGATGATTTTGTTCTGGAAGAAGGCGCCGGAGCACCAACAGTACCTGCAGCACCTTCAGCCTTAGCTGCTACCGCATCGGGTTCAACAACGATCAATCTAACGTGGACCGACAACAGCAATAATGAAACAGGTTTTAAACTGGAACGTAAAACAGGAAGCGGGGGAACTTATGCAGAAATTGCAAGTGCCATTGCAGCAAACAGTATTGCTTATTCCAACACAGGGCTAACGGCAGCCACTACTTATTTTTACAGGTTGCGATCTTATAATTCAGCCGGCAACAGTTCTTACAGTAATGAAATATCTGCAACAACGGCTGCAGCAATTCCCAATGCACCATCGGCACTGGCAGCTACAGCGTCGGGTTCATCGATCATTAACCTAACGTGGACAGATAACAGCAGCAATGAAACCGGATTTAAACTGGAACGCAAAACCGGCAGTGGTGGCACTTATAGTGAAATTGCTTCGGCGATTGCTGCAAACACAACCACGTATTCCAATACAGGACTAACAGCTTCCACAACTTATTTTTACCGACTACGTTCCTACAATGCAGGAGGCAATAGCAGTTACAGTAATGAAACATCGGCCACCACAAGCTCTACCGGTGGCAGTTTACCGGCAAACGTTTTAAATCTTACCAACTGGAAACTGACACTTCCCATTGACGCCAATGGCAATCAGAGCGGCAATGCAGTAGAGATAACGCAACCAGCATTAGCGACGTACAGCCATCCTGTTTACTTTCATAATAATGCGGGTAATACAGGCGTGATTTTCCAGGCAAATACGGGAGGCTCCACTACAAGCGGTTCCGGTTATCCAAGAAGTGAGTTGAGGGAGATGACAAATAATGGCGCCAGTACTGCAGCCTGGTCTGCTTCTTCAGGAACACATACAATGGAAATTGATGAAGCCATCACGCATCTGCCTGTTGTTAAACCGCATATTGTTGCAGGGCAGATACACGGCGATGCCAATAATTCCGGTCCGGACGGGAACGATGATGTGATCGTATTCAGACTTGAGGGAACAAAATTATTTATGGATCATAATGGCAACGATGGTGTAACGCTTGATGCCAATTATGTTTTGGGAACCAGGTTTACAGTAAAATTTGTAGTAAGCGGGGGACAAATAAAAAGCTATTATAATGCTGTATTGAAGGAAACTTATACCCGCACTATGACATCAGGTTATTTCAAAGCAGGCGCTTATGTACAGTCATCCTGTAAATCCGGTGAAACCCCCGGCCCATCAGAATCCTGCAGTGCTTATGGAGAAGTGGTGATCTATAATGTTACAGTAACGCACCAATAATTTAGAGAGATAATTAAACACTGAAAAAAATGTTCAATACTCAATAATCAACGCTCAAGGTTAAGACGCTTCATAATTTGAAAATTGATATTGAGCATTTATTTAAAATAAAAAGAGGCTACAAAATTTGTAGCCTCTTCGTTTATAATTTTTCTGAAAGAATTAATATCTTCTGTTGCCGCGATCATGTCCACCACTGGTACTGTGCCTTCTTCTTCCTTCATCACTTGGTCTTTTAAATCCTCCATCGGCTTCATTCATGCGGATCGCACGACCATTGTGGCTTTTACCATCCATACTCTTGATCATTTTTGCGGCAGAACTACTGTCGATCTCTACCCAACTGTTCATCTCACGCATATCAATTTTACCCAACACTTCTTTATTCAGATTACTTTCATCGAGAATGAACTGTAAAAAACTTGCTTTGTAAAAACCATCTTTCGTTCCAAGGTTTACAAACAATCTTGTATACCCATTATCACGTTTATTAAAACTGCCGCGTTCAGGTCTTTGTCCCATTTCGCGTTCATTGCCGCCCACTCTTCTGTCACGCACTTCGCGTCCGTTCAGGTCTTCCGCATTTTCATAATATTTCAGGAACTGGCTGAATTCAAGTGCAGCAATCCTTTGTAACACTTCTTCTTTACTTACATTTTCAAATTTTTTCATCAGGTCCGGCAGATAAGTTTCATAATCACCATGCGTGATATCGGCGCCGAGCAGTTTATCCATAAAATGGAAAAACTGTTTACGGCAAACATCTTTGCCGGTTGGAATATCCAGTTTATGAAACTGTGCATTCACCATTTTTTCTATCGCTCTTATTTTATAGGTTTCACGGCTATGACAGATCGAGATACAGATCCCGCTCTTGCCGGCTCTTGCTGTACGGCCACTGCGATGGGTATATACTTCAATATCGTCAGGCAATTCATAATTAATAACATGGGTTACGCCTTCCACATCAATACCGCGTGCAGCAACATCGGTTGCGATCAACAGCTGTAAACTTTTGCTGCGGAAACGGCCCATTACTTTATCACGTTGCTGTTGGGTAAGATCGCCATGTAATGCTTCGATATCATATCCTTCTCTTGCAAAACGTTCAGCGATTTCCTGCGCATCGGCCTTGGTTCTTGTGAAGATGATGCCATACATACCAGGATTAAAATCTACTAAACGCTTCAAAGCTTCGTAACGATGCTGAGCTGCAACTATAAAATACTGGTGATCGATATTTACATTGGCCGTATTTTTTTTCCCTGTTGTAACTTCTTTGGGATTGCTCATGAAATTTTTACTGATGGCCCTTACTTCGGGTGGCATCGTAGCACTGAATAACCAGATGCTTTCGCGTTTTACCGTATTCTTCAATACAAAATCAATATCATCACGGAAACCCATGTTCAGCATTTCATCGGCTTCATCCAGTACCACATATTTTACTTTATCGAGATCGATCGCTTTACGTTCGATCATATCGATCAGGCGTCCGGGAGTTGCAACAACAATATGGGTTCCTTTCTTCAACTGCCGGATCTGCATCATGATGCTGGCACCACCATATACAGGTTCAACTGCCACACCTTTTACGTGCTTTTTAAAAGTAACGAGGTCATTGCAGATCTGCATACACAATTCACGGGTAGGGCAAATGATCAACGCCTGCGGATATTTATTTTCAGCCTGTATCAATTGCAGTAATGGAAAACCAAAAGCCGCAGTTTTTCCGGTACCCGTCTGGGCTAGGCCAACAAAATCTGTTGTTCCACTTAATAAAATGGGGATGGCTTTTTCCTGGATGGGCGTTGGTGTTTCAAATCCAAGATCGGTAATAGCTGATACGAGCTGGCTATTGAGGCCAAGTGCTTCAAATGCATTCATGTTTTTTTAAATTTTTAGTACATGATATGCTCTCTCTGTTGTAACGTTGGAAAATTAAAGAACGACGTGTAACGCCCGATTCACTTCAACTTAATGGCTACTATTAGCGGTGCCCTTCATCTGCGGCATCCTATGAGCATTTCATGCAGTATGCTTAATAATGGGCGCAAAGCTAATACTTTACAGGCGTTATTCCCGTTTATAATGAAACTATTTAAAAACCTATTTGATAAAATCCTGATTAAACTATTTTTACCGGCTCATGTCTATGACAAACTTTACTGCAAAAAATATGAACAAATTTCTATTGGCACTGCTGATTGTTTTGATTTCTCTTTCTGTAACAGCACAGGTGCCTCCTCCCAGCGCATCAGAAAAAGCAGCGCTGGATTCAATGCTTAATAATGATGAGTTTTTAAAATTGCTGGATTCGCTTGATAAACCGGTGAGCTATCTTGATCTCAGTGCCGGTATCGGCAATGAGCGTGCGCTTTTGGGTTAAGTGGTAGGAGGAATCTCCCTTTCGCATCTGCATCTGGTGGGTTTTCCCATCAGCCCCCGCCGAGGTGATGGTGAGCTCTTCTCCCACAGTCCAGAAGCTTAAAAGACCGATTCCGAACTCGCCCTGAATGCCCTGAACTCCCTCCTGCTTCATCTGCCGCTTGATCGAATCGCAGATGTGGGTGGCGACGTGGTGAAAGTCGGGAAGCCCATCGGCATCGCGCCGGATGCCTTCCCCGTCGTCTTTGATTCTAAGGTAGTGGATACCGTTATCCTTGCCGCGGGTAATGGTGACGTTTTTCGCCTTCGCATCGATGCTGTTCTCCACTAACTCAGCCACGGCCTTGAGCGGGTTATTCTGCGACAGAGCCAGGATCGTGATGGCGTTCCAGTGGTCTCCAATGC
>JBDUCW010000136.1:0-12033 GCA_040003235.1 Ferruginibacter sp.
AGGTATCTGATTCTTTAAACTGCGTATTGCTGGTATAACTTACAAAAGGGATTCCGAGTGTACCACCGAAGTACCATTTATCGTTTTTGTTTTTGGCAAAGCCCAGCGCCAGTTCATAAATACCGCCTTTGGTACGTTGTATCATTTCCTGTTTGATGGCCTGCCCTGCATCCAGAATATATTCAGGCGCAGCTTTCACCTGTAATGTACCATTGACTCTTACAGTATCAACAAGATAAGTGTACAATGCCGGCGCAGAACCATACGCATACTGAGCTCCGTTCAAAACGCCATCAATTGTCTGGCCGCTTTTCGCCACTTCCTCAGCCCACTGTTCCGCGTAACTGCTTCCATTGTTCAATCCACTGTACTGAATTATATTATTAAAGTTGGCTGTCTGTGTAAATGCAATACTGAAAGCCATGCTCGATTTGGAATTGCGTCCACCGGTTGGCGATCCAAATACAAAGCCGGTTGTTCCCAAATTAAAACCTTCTTTTTTATTGGCAGAATTGGTTCCCCTGAAAGAAAACTTATTACTATTGAAAATGTACGCCGGAGTAAACACAAATTCTCCTGTTTTGTAAAAGCCCAGTCCTGCGGGGTTTACAAATACCGAGTTGAGATCACCACCCAATGAACCGTTGGCAGCACCGATCGCAAGGTTGCGTGCAGTTCCATTCTGAGAATAAAAAGAATACCGTAATGCGTCTTCAGGCGTTTGCGAAATGACTGTAATGCTTAGGGTAAGAATAAAACCTGCCAGGAGTAAATATTTTTTATACATGACAAATGATTTTAGGGGCGCCGGTGGTATTGCCGACGCTGATAATGAATTGTAATTTCTTTATTGCTTTATCTGCCGCCGGGCCTCGTTGGCCTTGAAACACTGCCGCTGCTGGAACTGCTGGAAGAACTGCTGCTGCTCGAAGATGATGAAGGCTGATAAGTACGTGTATTGTTATTGGTTGAAGAATTTGTACTGGAATTATTTGTACTGGAATTATTTGTACTGGAATTGGAGGAAGGACTGATGACCCTTCTTAAAAAATTGCCAACTTCTGTTCCGTTGCTGTTATTGTATTTGCTACTGCCTGTTGAACTGGTAATAACACCTGTCTTTGTATTAACGAGTACCATATTATTCTGCGGTGTGTAGGCTGCAAGATTTACTCTTCTTGGAGTTGTATTAATCTGTACAGGTGTATACTTTGGATTGTAATAAGCAGTAGGATAATAATAAGGATGATTGTAATAACCATATCCGTATTGATTGCAGTAACAGTTACAATAAGTATTGTAATTATAGTTGTAACTGTAATCTTCATCAAGATCGCGGTAACGACGGTCGCGGATGCGATTGCGGATATCCCGGTCTTCTGCTGTTTGCGGTTGTTGGTTTGCCTGGTCTCTCTGATCATCTTTAGTATCCTGTTTGATCTCACGCACAGGAGAAAAATAAACATCATCCGGTGTCTGGGCAGATTTATAAGCGGTGGTGCAACTTGCAAAACCAGCTATTATAAGAAGTGCAGGTAAAAATTTAGTACTCATGGCAATTTGTTTAAAAGGATTTATAAATGAAGTTACTACTTTTGTGCAGATCAGCACCCGCTAAAAGACACAAATGTTCTGCCATAAGACGTTTGTGTTTAAAGAACCGCTGTTAAAGATGTGTGAAACATCTTCCACAATGCCGGAACTGATTAGCCTGAAAATGAGTACATTGAATATAGATGTTTACGCTAATGAGGATTGTCTTACAAACTATCATAACAGCAGACGAAATAAAAGAACAAACAAAAATAAATGGCAAAGGAACTTACATCAAGGAAAGAAGATTATTCGCAATGGTATAATGATCTTGTTATTAAGAGTGGTCTCGCAGATTACAGTGCCGTAAGAGGCTGCATGGTGATCAAGCCTTATGGCTATGCATTGTGGGAAAACATCCGTGACCAGCTCGATAAAATGTTTAAAGAGACCGGTCATGTGAATGCTTATTTCCCATTGTTCGTACCGAAAAGTCTTTTTGAAGCGGAAGAAAAAAATGCAGAAGGCTTTGCCAAAGAATGTGCGGTTGTAACGCATTACCGTTTAAAGAACAATCCTGATAAACCAGGTAAACTCATGGTCGATCCGGAAGCGAAGCTTGAAGAAGAACTGGTGGTAAGGCCAACCAGCGAAGCCATTATCTGGAATACTTATAAAGACTGGATACAATCTTACCGCGATCTTCCTTTGCTCATCAATCAATGGGCGAATGTGGTTAGATGGGAAATGAGAACGCGTTTGTTTTTACGCACTGCCGAATTTCTCTGGCAGGAAGGCCATACTGCGCATGCAACTTCCGCAGAAGCAGTAGAAGAAACTGTAAAGATGGTAAACGTTTACGCAGATTTTGTTGAACAGTTTATGGCAGTTCCTGTAGTAATCGGCGTAAAGACCGAGAGCGAACGTTTCGCCGGTGCAGAAGATACTTATTGTATTGAAGCACTCATGCAGGACGGGAAAGCGTTACAGGCCGGGACTTCACATTTTTTAGGACAAAATTTTGCAAAAGCATTTGATGTACAGTTTCTCAACAAGGAAAATAAAAAAGAATTTGTTTGGGCTACTTCATGGGGCGTGAGTACAAGACTTATCGGTGCACTCATCATGGCACATAGTGATGATGAAGGTTTGGTACTTCCGCCAAGACTGGCACCAATACAGGTAGTAATTGTTCCGGTTTATAAAGGACCAGACAGTAAACCGGTGATCGATGATAAAGCAGCTGTGTTCATAAAACAGTTAAAGGCATTGGGTATTTCTGTAAAATTTGATGATAACGATAACAACCGCCCGGGCTGGAAGTTTGCTGAATATGAATTGAAGGGAGTACCAGTGCGTATTGCAATGGGATTGCGCGATATAGAAAATAATACCGTGGAAGTTGCCCGTCGCGATACAAAAGAAAAGAAAATTTATTCAATGGATGGATTGGCAGAAGCAATTGTGCTTTTGCTGGAGGATATCCAGACCAATATTTATTCGCAGGCAAAACTTTACCGTGATGAACATATCACCAATGCGGATCAATGGGATGAATTTGTGAAACTGCTGGATGAGAAAACCGGTTTTATTGCAGCACATTGGGATGGCACTGCAGAAACGGAAGAAAAAATTAAAGAAGCCAGCAAGGCAACCATCCGTTGTATACCCTTGAATAATAAACAGGAAGAAGGTAAGTGTATACTAACGGGCAAGCCCAGCAGCCAGCGGGTTTTGTTTGCAAGAGCTTATTGATCATACTTCATTTAAATAACTACTTTGATATTACTGCAGTCATACGACCACATTCTTGACTGGATCGGTAAACATATGTTTCCCTGTCTATTTAAAACTGTCTTTCATGTAGATTGCCCCGGGTGCGGTTTTCAGCGTTCGGTGCTTTTATTGGTTAAAGGAGAATTACTGCAGAGCTGGCATCAGTATCCGGCAACTATACCGATCCTTTTATTATTTGCTTTCGGGCTACTGCATTTAAAATTTAATTTCAGCAATGGTGCAAAGATTATTACAGCAGGTTATATAATGATCGCAGTATTTGTACTTTGCAGTTATGCCGTCAAAATGTTTCATCCATCTTTACCCTTATGAACGAACATTATTCAAACAGAGATCATCTGAATATACAAAGGCCGTTACCCAATTCTACTGCAGTGCTTGTGTTGGGGATCTTATCGCTGGTTGCCTGCCAGATCTGTGGAATTATTGCGCTTGTTCTTGCTAACCAGGATATGAAGCTTTATAATGATCATCCGGAAAGCTATACAGAATCATCACTGAGCCATGTGAAAGCCGGAAGGATCTGCGCAATCATCAGCGTGATATTGCTTGCTGTGTTCATTTTAATGTTTATCGCCCTTGTCGCTTTTAATTTATCGCGGGCAGGATACCAGAGATAAAGGCCAGGAAGCCGGTCAATCCTCATCAATGATAAATCATAATAATCTGCGTTCTGTCTTTCAATTGTATCATACGCAAAATGAATCTTTATTTTATTTCACTTTTTTGCTTTGATAAATTATATTTACAACTCATTACCTTAAAACTTAAACGCTATGAACAGTCAACAACCCAATGATTATCTGAACATGCCGCAGAAACCTTTACCCAATGCCACGGCAGTATTGGTACTGGGAATTATATCCATTGTAGTCTGTTCTATCTGTGGCATCATAGGACTTGTATTGGCCAACCAGGACCTCAGGTTGTATAACAATCATCCTGAAATGTATACAGAAGGATCACTCAGTAATTTAAAAGCCGGCAGGATCTGCTCCATCATTGGTGTCGTGATACTTGGGCTCTCTATTCTTTATGTAATCTGTGTTCTGCTCATTTTCGGTTCTTTTTCAAACAGCTTCAGATAAAACCTGTATAAAGAATATCGGTTTCAAATCAGGATATAAAAAATTCACATTTTAAATCAACGCTATGCAGGAAACTGATTCTCTGATGGGTGAAGATCTTTCTCTTGACGGGGAACCCACAGAACATTTAAATGAAATGACAAGATGGACCAAATTCATTGGCATTGCATTGATTGTATGTTGTGTACTTGCATTGCTGTGTTTTGTTTTTGCGAGTGGCTCCTACACCAGTATTTTTGGAGCTTTCAGTATTTTCAGAAGTCTCAGTTCTGATATGTTCGTGGTTGTAGTGATCGTATTACTGATCGCCCTGGCAGTTGTTGTATTGCTTTCTTATCACCTGATCAATTTTTCAGTCAAAATAAAGTCCGGTCTTGAAACTGAGAATCCAGCTGCGTTAAATAAAGGACTGGGCTCCCTGAAATTATATTTTATTATTATGGGCATCATTTCCATACTGTCAGCACTGGTTAATCTTTTTAATGTTTTTAAAAACTCTTAAACTATGGAGGAAGATAAGCTCAGCATTTTTGAACCGGGTATTGATGATAACGTAAAATCCAACCTTCAGAATATTTCGCAATGGGCAACCATCACTGCAATAGCTTCATTGGTTGGACTAGGCATTACTATCCTTCAATTGATCTTGCTTGCTGCAAAATATTCATTCAGTTTTGCAGGCCAGCAATTCCTGGAATCAATTATCCAGATTGTGGTGAGTATTATCATGAACGTACTGTTGTTCAATGCTGCATCGCAGATAAAAAAATCTTTAAACGCGCCTGATCAATCCATGCTCAATAAAGGGCTGGCTAATCTTAAGGCCTACTTTAAAATATATGGTATCGTGTTTATAATAGTAATGGTGATTGTGCTGCTGGCCATTATCTATTTTTCAACTACTTACCGGGGTTATTAATCAAAATTGAACGCAGCTTATTAAGATCGACAAATGAATGATGATTTTCTTTTTTCAATCAAAAGAATCCAGATTCATTTATCTCTACAATAAAATGTTCAGGAATTATAAAGATTTATAATCAGTGACATGTCCTTTAATGTGACAACACGCTGAATATTTTTCATCCAAAAACATTCGCTTATTTATTCAAACGTGGTCGCAGCCTGGCTTTGCTTTTATTGAAGATATTGCTGCCTTTATCAATCCCCTTTCTTAGTTCCTGCTGCTCTTCTTCAGGCAGATGAATAAAGTCGTAACATGCTTTGCTGCAACAACCTTCATATTGCTGAGCACAATTGCTGCACTGGATAAATAAAAGATGACAGGCAGCATTGGCGCAGTTCACATGCGTATCACAGGGTTCAGCACATTGGTGACAGGTACTGATGATCTCTTCCGTAACGCGTTCGCCCAAACGGTTATCAAATACAAAGTTCTTTCCACGGAATTTATTGCCGAGCTTTTTTTCCTTGACGGTATTCACATAATTGATAATACCGCCTTCAAGATGAAATACATTTTTAAAGCCATTGTGCAGCATCCAAGCACTGGCTTTTTCACAACGGATACCGCCGGTACAATACATGATAATATTCCTATCCCGTTTATCTTTCATCATCTCTACGGCCATCGGTAACTGTTCCCGGAAAGTATCACTCGGCACTTCAATTGCCTGATCAAAATGCCCTACTTCAAATTCATAATGATTGCGCATATCGATCACTACGGTGTCTTTATCTTCCGTAAGCTGATTGAATTCATCGGCATTTACATAACGCCCTTTATGTTGCATATCAAAAGAATCATCGGTGATACCATCCGCGACAATTTTGTCACGCACTTTAATTTTCAGTACCCAGAAACTTTTACCATCATCGTCCACTGCAATATTCAACCGGATATCTTTTAACGGTTCAATAGAATCCAGGCAATCTTTAAATGCCTGCAGCTGGATTTCCGGCACACTGATCTGTGCATTGATTCCTTCACCCGCAATATAAATGCGGCCGAATACTTTCAATGCATTCAATACTTCATAAAGCTGATCCCTGAACAGTTTCGGATCTTCAATGAAAAAATAACGGTAAAAGGAAATGGTGGTACGTGGTTCGGTTTCTTCGTATAAAAGTTTCTTCAGTTCCTCCTGGGAAACACGGTTGTGTAGAATTGCCATAAATAAATTTTGCGGTCGTTTGCAGGACAACCAAAATTTTTAAACAGGGCAAAGATAATATAAATACAGGATTTGGTGATTTGGTGATGTGCAGATGTGCAGATGTGAAATGCAAAGATACGAAGACGCAAAAACCGCTAAGCTTTCTTTGTACAACTTCGCGGCTTTGCGCCTTTGTGATAGATTTCATAATTTGTCCGAATTTGGATTCGTCAGATGATAGGATTAATGGATTTGACATTTTCATACAGTAACGCATAAAAATCATTATCAATTATCCATTATCAATTATCCATTCTTTATACAACAGCAATAAAAAACACTACATATCGTATCTTTGTTTATAGAATGAAACAATTCACCGTTCCAATCATCTACCGCAGTCCGCTGATCACAGCGGTTAAAAATAAGCGCAAACTGCAGGATAAGATGAAGAAGGATTTCACCCCTACCCTGCTCGATTTCGGACCGGTACAGATCTATCTTGCGCGGCATTTCGGTTTTTGCTACGGCGTGGAGAACGCAATAGATATTGCTTTCAGAACAATCGAAGAAAATGAAGGCAAACGCATTTTTTTACTGAGCGAAATGATCCACAATCCGCAGGTAAATGAAGACCTGCAGGCAAGAGGCGTTCAATTTCTGCAGGATACTTATGGAAAAGAATTAATTCCTTTAAGCACTTTGACCAAGGATGATGTGGTGATCATTCCTGCATTCGGAACTACACTTGCAATTGAGCATCAGTTAAATGAGATCGGCATTGAAACAAAAAAATACAATACTACCTGCCCTTTTGTAGAAAAAGTATGGAACCGCAGTGAGCAGATCGCACAAAAAAATTATACCATCGTTGTGCATGGCAAACCAACACATGAAGAGACGCGGGCAACTTTCAGTCATGCTGCCGCCGGTGCGCCGACTGTTGTGGTGAATGATCTTGCAGAAGCAAAACTGTTGGGTGAATTTATTACCGGCCAAAAAAACAGTGCTGATTTTTACACGGTCTTCAAAGAAAGATATTCCGAAGGCTTTGATGCATCGAAAGATCTGGAACGCATTGGTGTGGTAAACCAAACAACGATGCTGGCCAGTGACACACAGGAGATCGCCGATTACCTAAAACAGGTAATGACCGCAAAATATCAATTAACCGTTGCCGGTATTGAAGCACATTTTGCAGATACGCGGGATACTTTATGTTATGCCACCAATGATAACCAGAGTGCGGTTTACGGAATGCTGGAAATGCCGGCCGATCTTGCGGTAGTGGTAGGTGGTTATAACAGCAGCAATACTTCTCACCTGGTAGAACTCTGCGAAACAAAATTACCGACCTACTTTATTAATTCAGCAGAAAAAATATTATCGGCTACTTCGATACTGCATTATGATTTTCATAAAAAAGAAGAACTGCTGACAAATGGTTTTCTTCCTGCAAATAACCCGGTACGCATACTCATGACGAGTGGTGCCAGTTGTCCGGATGCATTGGTGGAAGCTGTAATAGATAAACTGGTTTCATTTTTCCCCGAGGCGAAGAAAATGAACGAGGTTTCCGGAAATATTTAAAGTTGTGGAGTTGATAAAATTAATAGCGTTGACAGTGGTTATAAAAACGCTGACCATCCAAAAACCTTTCGGCTTATTGATGATTTCCTGTTGCTGATGTATCAGCTTATTTAAAAATTTACTCCTGCATCCCCTATATCACCTGTATCAACCTTATCACTTTTCAAACTAAAAGAGCAACAAAACCGGTTCCTTTCATCTAATTTGTTTGGTCCATAGTATATTGAAAAATCACTGAGCGTATCTCAAGATCAGACGTGTTCCAGGAACCAGTTGCCGGAACAACCAGGATTTCATAGGAGGCATTAGAATTATCAATACTCACCGGCGTTGGTAAAATATAATTTTGAACATTCGCGCCTGCATTCCCGGATGAATTGATAGTAGCTAAAGAAGCACCATACCCATTATACTGCGCAGGTGATACTATAACCATAAGATTTTGTGTTGCTGATGCGTCATAAAAATGGACAGTGATCTGAACGATCTTTGCGTTCTGAGGTAAGTTAACGGGCGCAATCAGTCCATAATTCGCGCCATTGGCTATATAACATCCGCCATTCCCCAGACCGCTTATTACTGTTTCTGCAGAATTTCTGCCTTTAAAAGCGGCTTCATTAACGCTGTAATAAAAAGTTTTTGGTGAGGGGTATTTGAATAAATCAGCCTTTATGTTTCCGGCAACTTCTAATTTTTCGGAGGGGGTAGTTGTACCAATACCTACATTTTGCGCAGTTACTTTTGTATTTGCCAGTAAAAAGCAAGCGCATGAAATAATGTAAATCTTTTTCATAATTTAAATATTTTGTCTCCTAAAAATACACATAATAATATTTACCTGAAGCTTAAACCGTATTGTGTTATTGAACTTATTTGTAGAAAGTTCCTGCCAGGCAAGTTCGTTAACCTGTTATCGCCTGATTGCTCCACGGCCACTTAGGCCGATTGTTTGTTCCACGCTCCTTTCGCAGCTTTGCTTCAAAGACTTCGCCAATGAAGGTGTCTCCACAAACAGTGATAGCAGTTTACTTCATTGTAAAAGAATTAAAGTTGAAACCCTGCGAAATGAGCAGAGGATATAAGAAAAACATTTTCCATTAATCGCTTCCTTACATTTTCGAGGCATATAGAAATTACGCCGGGACAAAAAGCAAAAGGCCCCAAAAAATGGAGCCTTTTACGTTGGGAGTGCAGATATTCTCATATTACCAGGATTTTGATGATAGTATATTCAGTTGAATGAAGTCCATACTGCGCTTTGACAGATTCTTTGATCAACTTAACGCTTTCTTTCAATTGGAGATACTGTTCATCTCTTACCAGTCTTGCCCGGATCCATTCTGCATGGCTGGAAGCAAGGCTATTGTTCACCGTTAGCAGGTTGTTGTGCGTGTCCTGCAGCTTTTCCATGCTGATGTCTTTGTTCACCGGGTTGAAGGCAGGTTGCAATTGACCGATGACTGAAATCATATCTGCAAAGTGCTGGGTAATGGTGCCGACCCCGGCGTGAGAAACAGAAATGGATTTTGTTTCCTGTTCTTTACCATCAACCATTACAGCAGTTTTTTTACCAACTCTTTTGCCACGCATGTTTTTCAACTTTGCACTGAAGTCGGCGGCTTCTTTGGAACGCAGGCCGTACTGTGAACGGATGGCGGCACCGATGGGACTTAAGAGTTTTTTAATACTCTGCTGGTGCCTGCTGAAAAGCTGTTGACGCTTTTCGGTAGCGAGTGACAGTTCGTGTCTGCCGATCGCGGAAGCGTTGTTCGCAGCCCGTATAGAAGCGATCAGCTGATTAAAATAATCCAGTGATGCGGTGGGCATCGAAGCCTGGTAGTTGTTGAAACCTGCCAATACGGTGGCGAGGTTTTGAGCATTGGCCAAGTGTGTACCAAATGAGCTCTCGGAAATCTTTTTCATTTTTTTGTTTTTATTGTTTAACCATTATTGGTTTGCTTATAGGATTGTGCAGCATTGAAAAATTCACAGGCGGCTGTGTTAAAGATTTTATAAGGAATTAAAGTGAATCTAATTGTTCGTAGACGTTAGGTCCTCCGCATCCATTCTCTTCTATTGTATTTACCTGGAAGGAATGCAGATTCTTATAGTCAAATCGATCAGTTATGGTTGCTGTATTGTTGTGGCTTATCGGCTATTGACTTATTTGATAGAGAATTCCTGATAGACAACTTTGTTTTTACTTGCTATCGTTTGATTGCTCCACGGCCGCTAAGGCCGCATGTTTGCTCCGACGCTGCTTTCGCAGCTTTGCTTCAAATCCCGACTGCGTCGGGACCGCTCCGAAAGAGGCGTCTCTGCAAACATTGATAGGAGTTTAATTCCTGCAGAGAAGCAGGCTCGAGTTGTAATTTTCAAATCAGAAAAGAAGATTAAATCAGAAAGAGAACGCTGATTATTGTGATAGCTATGATACACGCCGGTTTTTTGGAGCTGATTATTTTTTTTGTTTCGTGCTAACCGTTAGTAACGGTTAAAAAATGATTGGGCTTGGTAAGAAGATGGGTGCCTATTACCAAAAGCCAGCGGGCACAGACCGTACACTGACCGGCCATGACAGAAAGCCGACCGGCTGTTACCGTACAGCTGTTGATCCATGCCTGTCACCGCTGTGACCATGACTTGTACCGAACTGACTATGCCCGTACACTTGCCGGCCCTTACTGTAAACCCATTGCCCCATGTCGTACACCCGGCCACCCATGCATTATATCCGCCGGACCAGGCCGTTTACCATTCAGACTTGATGCAAAGCATTTTTTAGTTCGTCGATCACTTTTGGTAAAAAGTAAAACACAGCTCCGAGTTGCAGAAGTCTGCATGAAGTTTATCGGTTACTCATTGCAGTAACCATGAAGCAATTATTTTTTTGTGATAATTAGGTTTTACCAAAAACAGTTTTTACATTAGCAAACCCAACCAGCTAACTATCCTTCGAATGCCCTTCTTTTAAATTCCATCTGATTTATTACAGGTTTTGTAAGCGTTTAGAAATGTTTATAAATAATTACAAACCCGTCTTTGAAGTCTTAAGTTCAATTGAAATTGCGTCAATCTACGAGTTGTGCGAAAACCCTAAACAGACACTTCAATAAAATTCGGCAGACAAGAAAATATGAGTAAGCCATTAATTTTTATCTTTCTAATAATCGGACAAGTTCTATTTTACTCTTGCCATATAGCACATGACAGAGAAATCATTTGTTATGAAAATTTAAAAAAGGCAACGGATTTAGCTAACATAAATCCAGACAACAAAGCATCGTTAGACTCGGCATTAATAATAGTAAACAGTTGTATGAAATGCGACTCAATTAAGGCGGCTGTAGTTGACTTAAAAATTCGATTGTTGATTACATTGGGTAAATTCAAAGAAGGCTCTGACTTTATAGACTCATTGCAAGTATCCGATTTTACTTATCCATATAAGAAGGAATTAAATCATGATAATTTTGTTGCCCTAAACTTTGCATCAAATATGGACACGATAAGCCGTGACAAAGTCTACAAAAAAATGGCTACCTATTTGGAGGGGTATATTACAAGCAACAATCTTAAATCAAAGGAGTTTCAAGAAGCTTATATTGAGCTAAATGGTTTATCAGAAAAATTTATTGACTCAACAACATTAAATCGACAACTTGACTCTCTAAAAATACAATACCCAAATGAGGTAAAGTTTTTAGACTTCTTTAACCATTAGGGACAGGGCTTCGCACAACAAAAGCATTGACCGCAATTCGGGCGGACAGTTATATTCTCAGCATTATTTCTTTATTGTTCTTTGGTTTTCGGCTTGACCGTTTTATAATTCGCTTGTGTATTTTGCTACGCTCTTAGTGCACAAGCTTACTTTGGTAGTAAGAATAAAATTTCGTTCCTTTAAT
>JBDUCW010000250.1:0-3563 GCA_040003235.1 Ferruginibacter sp.
GAATGAGATAGAATTATTTGAGATTTTAGGTAGCGATGGATATTCACTGGGAAAATTGGGTGACTTTTTTCGATTTCAGCAAAGGCCAATTCTGTATAAAAATTTTATTTACCACGATACATTAGGCCCTGAACAACGAAAAGAATATTTATTTTTTGTAAACCAGGTTGGGCACACATTTATCTTACCAATAAAAATTTTTAGTGATAAGAAATTCAGGTCGGTAGCCTTTAACGATTACCTGTTAGACGGATTTACTTATGGCATCTTGTTATTCGTTGCCGTGCTAAGCCTTTTTTTCTTTCTTAGTTCCCGGTATTATTTGTATCTGTATTATGGGTTATATATCCTTACTGCAATAGCCTGGTTCCTGAGTTATTTTGGATTGGGATATCAATACATCTGGGGGAATTATCCTTTTCTAAATACCGCCATGGCTCCTGTTATGGCCTCTTTGAATATTCTATTAAACCTTAAGATTTGCCAGATCTTAATAAAAATCCCAAAATCTAAAAGGGTTCTTGGTCAACTTATGACCTTTATTAAATATTCACTTTTAGCATTGACGGTATTCCCGCTAATAATCAATCTTAACAATCACGGTTATGGGCTGAATCACCTCTATTTAATCGCATTTCTTTTTACGATACTTTTATCCATGATCATCGTTTTATATTCTGTAATCAACCATGCGTTAAAAGGAAATATTGCCGCAAAGCTTTATCTTATTGCCAGTATTTTAAAGGCAGGAAGCATTATCAACTTAGCGCTGCTTGAGCTAGGCGTAACTCCTGCTCTTGACAATATGGAAGGGCTTTTGCAAATCGGAATATTTATAGAAATAGCTTTGTTAACATTTGCCCTCGCTTTGCGATACTCAAGTTTCAAAGCCGGCACATTCGTTAAAGTGATCGAAGCTCATGAAAACGAGCGTGCACGTATCTCCAAAGAAATTCATGATGGCATCTCAAGTTCACTCACGGGAATAAACTATGGTATTAAGAATTTTATGAGAGATATAGGACAGCTTCCTCTTGAAAAGAAGGAACATTTAAATAAAATTTTTGACGAATTAAATAAGGTACAGTTAGAAGCGCGGAGCATATCTCACAACACAATGCCGGACTATATTAAAAAGAGTTCTTTAACTACAATTGTTGAAAAATACATAGAAGAGTTACAACATAAAACAAACCATAAACCTGAAGGAGATTTCATAAAAATAAATTTTTCGGCAAACGAACAACAGAATAGTTTTTCGGAAGTCGTTAAATTGAATGTATTCAGGATCGTCCAGGAAATTTTGACAAATGTTCTTAAGCATTCAAAAGCAAATAAAGCTGAGATATTGTTCTCGTTTTCCAAAACTGAGTTAATGATTATCGCGGAAGATGACGGGCTAGGTTATTACCATCAGTCTGGCGAACTGATTAACAAAGGCATGGGTGTAAAAAATATGGAGACACGAGTCAAATTGCTTGACGGAAGCTTTGAAATAAAGTCCCCGGTATATCATCAAAAAGCAGGTCAGACCGACGATTCAGCCAGTCATATATATTTGAAGGAATTTGGAACAATGATTAAAATAAAGATTCCTTATAGAGACAACTTATTACACAATAAAAAAGACTATGACTACTGACAATATCTATAAATTTATAGTGGTTGAAGATCATCCATTAACAAGAGATGGGATTGTGAACTATGTAAAAGCTCATGAGCGTTTTGAACATATTGGTGAATTCGGCGACACGAGATCAGTTTTAAATTCGACTTTTTCAGGCAGGCCGGATTTGATAATTCTCGATCTGAATTTACCGGGGATTGATGGTGAACGATCTTGTGCTATACTTAAGCAAAAATTTCCGACTTGTAAAATAGTTGCATGCACAAACTATCCGAGAACTATAAAAGAATTAAAAGCTTTGGGTTTCGACGGTTACATTTCAAAGACGGAAAAAGAATTTTTTATTGACGTCTTATTAAAAGTATTGAAAGGAGAAAAATTTTATCTGCTTAATGAAAAAAAACAGTTTGCTGATCACTCGAAATTTGAAGAGCTGGACAAATTTCTAAAAGTTAAGGAATTAACCTCCCGTGAAATCGAAGTTGCCAAGCTTCTAATGCAGGACTTTTCGAATCGGGAAATAGGAGAAAATCTGATTATTTCAGAAAGTACTGTCGAAACTCACCGAAAGCACATTAAACAAAAATTGGGAGCAAAGAACAAAAGAGAACTTCGCGAAATACTAAAAGTCTATGAAATTTAACTGGTTTTCATCTATCAGGAAAAACTTCTAATTTTTAGCTATAAAATTAAAACCTCAGCATTCCCTTGACAAGAGATGTTCAAAGGTTGAACATCCTAATATTCATGCTTTTACATTCAAAATCGTGAGTCACCGTATAATTCTTTCGAACTCACGAATTACGCATAATTACTTTGGGCCTAATTGAACATTTTGCGTAACGCCCTGAAACCAAAAAGCCCACAAACATTGAGTTTGCTGGCTTTTAATTCCGTTTGGATCGTAAATCTGTGGAGCTGCAGGGAGTCGAACCCTACCAATTTACAACTCTGACTTTCAATTGAGGTTTTGTGGTGTATAGATTTTTGTTCACTGATGATTTTTTTTGTTCCAAAAAAGCAAAAAGAACCTGCATTTAAGCGGTTTAGTTCTATGGTGGCGGGACGTTGGTAGCTTCAACTTTTGTTTTTTTAACTACATTTTGCGAGGAATGAAGGATAATTCTTTTAGGCAGTACCTCATTTGTAGCTCACTATAGAGGTTTACAAATGCCAAATTGAATTCTAATAACATCGGTTCGAAGCGGGAAGATTTTCTTAAGCGCTAATTTCAAGTTTATATCCTTTGCCACGTACAACTAAAATTTTGACATTCGGATCAAATTCCAGTTTTTTTCTAAGTTTTGATATGAACATATCCAGGCTACGCCCTACAATGATGCCTTGATCTTCCCATATCTCTTTTTGCAGCCGGCTTCTCTCTATGATCTCGTTGGGAGACAATGCGAAAATGAGCAATACACGGGTTTCCGTTCCCGTTAGGTCTATAGTCTTTTCATTTATGATGAGCTTCCGACTCTTCGCATCGAACAACACCGAGCCCAAATTGAACATACTGGTATCCTGACCACCAGGTAAACTAGTATCCTGACCATCAGGTAAAGCTCTTCGCGGCTTAACAGATCTGAAAAGAATAAATCCAACAAATGCTAAAAATGGCAGGCTGGCCAGAATATATCCAGTCTTGGCCGAAACTATTCCTGTTGGTTTGAACTTAATGTTGATCATGTAACATGCTCTGGGTTGCACTCTTCCTATGCATGCTACAATATCATCTTTTTTATTTTTTGATATAGCATATCCATAAGTTACACTGGCATTGGCACAGTTCAGTACATTAACAACGTAATCACCTGCGAGCGGGTCTTTAGCTAACAAACGCTGGGTAGTATTCACCAGGGATTCGGGTTGAAAAGTAAACGCATTCTCAAAACTGATCTGGTATTCATTTTCCGCGATCTTTTTTACCGGGAGC
>JBDUCW010000137.1:0-11876 GCA_040003235.1 Ferruginibacter sp.
AAATGTCTAACAAACGTTTGTGCGTACACAACTGGAACTGCTCACGTGCTTTTTTATTTACGTGCGGCGAGCGCAGAACCGTAAATATTTTTTTGTGCGTGGGTAAAGGAATTGGCCCTGTTACTACGGCACCTGTACTGCGTACAGTCTTTACAATCTTTTCGGCTGACTTATCAACTAAGTTGTGGTCGAAGGACTGTAATTTGATTCTGATTCGTTGTGACATATTTAAAGAACTTTTTTAATTCCGTTTTTTTAAATTGGAGTGCGAAGGTAAGGGCTGTTTTCTATATGACAAAACAATTGGAAATCTTTTTTTAGAATTTGGTAATTCTTGAGGACGAAAGTACTTACAGTGCCAACTCGGCGACGAATGTATTCGCAGGTTACGGCGAAATAGCAGAAGTAACTGCGTTTAAAACATCAGCAAATTACCAAATCGCCAAATTAATCAATCCCTCTTATGTACGCTGCCGCCACTACTACTGTTGATGACGGCATTTCCGCCGCCCCTGTAACTGATATCCCCACCGCTGCTGGCATTTGCATTCAGCGAAACACTGGAATGCACATCTGCCTTTGCCCCGCTGCTGACCTCAACATTTGCGGTCTCGGTCATCAGGTCACCGGCCTGTATGGTTGCAGCGCTGCTGGAGTTAGCCCGCAGGTCTTTGGTGCGTCCCTTCAGGTGTATATCTCCGGCACTGCTGCCTTCCACAGCAATTGAAGGCGCATCTACTTCCGCATTTATCTTACCGGCACTGGACACATTAAAGTCAATTTTATCCACCCCTGAAAGAATATCCTTCACTTTAATTTCAGCAGCACTGGCCGCATCAAGTGCAGTAATGCCATTGGCAGAAACCAGCACTTTCAGATGGGCGTCAGTGAAATTGTTATGCCCGGTAATGTAAATCTTCAATGTATTTCCTTTTACAGTAGTATTTATATATCTGATAACATTGTCATCTGCTTCCACAACAACATTGGTAGGGCCATTGTGCAGTTCAACTTCAATCCCGGCACTGACTGATATTGCATGGAAATCGGCGGTTGATCTTTTTTCTGTAATGATATTACCGCTGCCGGTAATATGGTGACAGGAGCTGAATACAGCTGCTGCCAAAATGAGGGTTAATAATTTTTTCATGTTGTTTATACTTTCAACAAATATAATTTACATGCGGGGTAAAGTCAAAAGTTAAAAGTAAAAATAACCGGATTTCTCATTGACTACGGACCTGGCAAAGTCAAAAGTAAAAAGTAAAAAAGCAGTAAGCGGAGTTGCTATTTAAGAACTGTGGCATATTATCCGGTACCTTTTGATATGCTTTCCTGATACTGTCGAAGTGCAACTCCCCTGCTTTACCTATGCTTCTCCCCTTAGTATGTGGTATAACCATGGTATATTCCTGATATATTCGTGATACTATTCTCATACTCCCCTGATACTCCTCTGATACTCCCTTTATACGTATTTCATACTGTTCTGATACTCTCCTCATACACCCATCATACATTCTTCATACACTCTCGGTTCCGGTCAATGGGACACTAACCGGGCGCAGGGATGACAAACCATTCAAGACCAGGTTTTATTTGATATACGAATAAAGCATCCTCGAGTCTCATCAACTTTGTGATAGCTTATCAAATAGTTCTCACTAAATTCTTTGCAAACAGAAATGTTTTGTATTTTGACCTGGGTCAATGTTCTTTCCTCCGGTTCCTGTTCGTTAGGCATCAACATGAAATAAGCAAAACCGCTGACCTTATTGTGTTCATGTGAACCGTTGCATAATTGAATTGTACCGTAAAATAATATCGGCAATTGTCTCATTATTTTTTTTTATATATATCACTATAAAATCAACATATGAAAAAGATAATACTCACATTGGGTCTTCTTACCTGTATCAACCTAATGTATGCACAAAATGTAGGAATTGGTATTTTAACCCCGATTGGCAAATTACACGTTTCGGGGGTTGGCACCGCTGTAGGAGCACCCATTTACCAGGCAGGGATTATTGCTGATGGCGCTACCAATGCGAGTGCCAGTGGGGTGTATGGAGAAGGCGGCTGGAGAGGGGTTTATGGCCGCAATATCGGCACTTCTAACGGCACTGAGGCCATCGGTGTTTTAGGAAGACTGGAGGGAAACTTATATACAACCGGGTTTGCAATAAAAGGAGAAGCAGCAGGTACCGGGCCTAATAATGTGGCAGTGGCAGGTATTGTAACAGGTGCAGGTATCGCGGGTTTTTTTGACGGAGGTGCAGGTGGTTATGGTATCATTGTACCAACAGGCAATGTGGGTATTGGTACTAATGCACCCACTGCTTTGTTACAGGTAAATGGCAGCTTCAAATTAACCAACGGTACACAGGCTGCAGGAAAGATCCTGACCAGTGACATCAATGGTGTTGCCACCTGGGGGACAATTGTACCTGGGTTAGCCGGAACCACCAACTGGATACCGAAATTCACAGGGGCAAATTCAATCGGCAACTCAGCACTTTCGCAAAATCCAGGTAATAACAGGTTGTGCATCGATCCCGCGGGCCCGAGCAGTATCGCAGGGTTGTACATCAGTACCGCCGACTCTTTTAATCTTAAAGTTAAGCAAACCAGTAATGCAAACCTTTTCGGAGGTATCAGGTATGAATACGCCGGTGCTGCAGACGTTGTAAACCGCGTGGGAATATTCGCCACAACCATCAGGACTATAGCCGATGTCAATGGAATTGGAATAGAGGGGGCTGGCTCACAGATCGGCGTATGGGGTTATGCGCAATCTGTTACCGGCAGCCAGGTAGAAGGCCTTGAAGGAGACAGTTATGCTTCCGGAACCTACTCGATCGCCGTAGCGGGTTTTGCCGATAGAAACGGATCTATAGGCGCAACCAATTGCTGGGGCCTTATGGATATGCGCAGAATGGAACTACCAATTATGCGGCATACCTGGACGGTAATGTAAGAGTGATCGGTTCTATCACCAAAGGAAGTGGCACTTTTGAAATAGACCATCCACTTGATCCTGCCAATAAATATCTTTACCACAGTTTTGTGGAAAGTCCGGATATGATGAATATTTACAACGGAAACGTTACCACGGATGCCAACGGAATTGCTACGGTTACCATGCCGGATTATTTTCAGGCATTGAATAAAGATTTCCGTTACCAGCTTACTGCCATTGGCACATTTGCGCAGGCTATTGTATCAAAAGAAATGAATAAAAATACCTTTGAGATCAAAACGAATCAGCCTAATGTAAAAATAAGCTGGCAGGTAACAGGTGTGCGGCAGGATGCTTATGCAAACGCACATCGCGTAGTACCTGAAGTGGAGAAAGAGTCGTTCAACCGGGGTAAATATTTATATCCGAAAGAACTGGGTATGCCTGCTGATCTTAAAATTAACGGCAATGTAAAAAAGCAAAAGCAAAATGATGCCGCGGCACTTACAACTTCTTACCTTAAATAAAATTGATCAAAAGGATATTTAAACAGAAGCATACAATTAAAATATCTTCTCAAAAGCATACTCATTGGCTGGGTATGCTTTTTTCAATTTATATTGAATCAGGAATTGCATTGTTCAGTCCCGGTTTGTGAGGAACGAACCTAGGCGTGAGACAGTTGGTTTTGAAATTTCTTTCTGTCATCTGTCAACTGTCATCTGTCAACTCTGTATTACCAACAACTAACAACCAGCAACTTCTACTTCAGCGGCACAAGACTTATCGCGTATCCCCCTCCAGGTGCAGAAACGGTCGTAATTTTTGATTTATTGTTCACCGTCATTTTAGTGATCACATAAGCCTGCGGGTTGGTTTTATAATGTGCGTCTTTTGCATCCGCATAAATGGTAGCAGTATAATTTTTACCGGGATCTAAAAAATCGAGTATGATTGTAGAAGTGCGTGGATTGAGTCCATTGACATTACCCACAAACCAGTTAGCAGTACCTTTGGCTTTACGGGCCACCGTTATATAATCGCCCGGCTCTGCTTCCAGGTATTTACTGTCGTCCCAATCTACCGCCACATCTTTTATAAACTGAAACGCATCTGGAAATCTCATATAGTTTTCCGGAAGGTCAGCAGCCATCTGCAGCGGACTGTACATCGTAACATACAATGCCAACTGATTTGCAATCGTAGCATTTACATGCGATGTATTTTTTGGATTGAGTTTGCTGAGATCCATTTCAAAAATGCCCGGTGTATAATCCATCGGCCCCCCGAGCAACCGGGTAAAAGGAAGTATGGTCACATGGTTGGGTTTGGAACCTCCGAAAGATTGATATTCTGTTCCTCTTGCAGATTCATTGCCGATCATATTGGGCCAGGTACGGGCTAAACCTGTTGGCCTTACCGCTTCATGTGCATTCACCATGATATGATATTTTGCAGCCTGTTCAATGGCATAATGATAATGATTGTTGGTCCATTGACTGTAATGATTTTCGCCCCGCGGCAATATATCTCCTACATAACCACTTTTGACTGCATCGTAACCGTTAGCCTTCATAAATTTATACGCCGTATCCATATAGCGTTCGTAATTGCGGGTAGAACTGGATGTTTCATGATGCATGATCATTTTAATGCCTTTTGATTTCGCATAAGCATGAATTTCCTTCACATGAAAATCGGGATAAGGTGTAACAAAATCAAACACATGATCTTTCGAATTACCGAACCAGTCTTCCCAGCCTATATTCCAGCCTTCTACCAATACCGCATCAAAACCATTTTTTGCAGCAAAGTCAATGTACTTTTTTACGTTTGCCGTGTTGGCACCATGCGTTCCGTTTGGTTTTGCTTTTGTATAATCTGTAATACCCAGTTGCACTGCAGGAAAATCATTGGTATAAGACCAGGAACTTTTACCCGTGATCATCTCCCACCATACACCAATATATTTAACCGGTTTTATCCAGCTGGTCTCAGGAATTTTGCAGGGCTCATTTAAATTGTATGTCATTTTTGAAGCGAGAATATCTCTTGCGTCATCGCTCACGATCACTGTTCGCCATGGCGAAACGGATGGCGTTTGTATATATCCTTTATCTCCTTTGGCGTCGGGAGTTAACCAGGATTCAAAGATCATATTTTTATCATCGAGGTTCAGGTGCATGCAGGAATAATTGATCAGTGCAGCTTCATGCAGGTTGATATAAATTCCGTCATTCGTTTTCATCATCAATGATGTCTGCACAGCAGTTGGTGAAAATGAAGTCTGCGATAAATTTTTTGTCATGGACGCTGTCATCAACCCTCTTATCTCCGACAATTTTGAAGTAGTGTAATCATATTCCTGTGTATCATAATCACCGGGAATCCAGAAAGCGGTGTGATCGCCCGCCATGGCGAATTGTGTGTGTTCTTCCTTAATAATAAAATAAGTAAATTTCTTCTGTTCCGGAAATTCATAACGGAATCCAAGGCCGTCATCAAACAACCTGAAACGGATGATCAATATCCGTTCGGTTATTTTTTGTTTAAGCGTAACTGCCATTTCATTGTAATGATTGCGGATCGTTTTTACTTCGCCCCAAACCGGTTTCCAGGTTTCATCAAAAGAAGTTTTCTTTGTATCCGTAATCACAAAACTCCTCAGCAGAGAAGCAGAATCATCTTTTAGTTCCAGTCCGAGTTTACTGGCTTTGATGATGTCTTTGTTTTTATAGGTCAGTGCATATTGTGCTGTGCCATCAGACTGCAATGAAAAGTTCAATACAAATTTTTCATCCGGCGATTTCAGCTGCTGTGCTTCGGCCAGGTGTAAATGCATCAGGCAGATGCAGGTTATGATCACATACTTCATAGTACTTATTAAATGATTAAGTTTTTATCTTTTGGAATATTTAATAAAAGTACTGAAGTCGTCTGAACAGCATCAAAATATATTTGCCGGATAGTATCACGCAAAGACGCAAAGTAGCAAAGACGCAAAAGAAGTGTCCAGGCGGGGGTTGCGCTGCAAGACTCTTATTGCTTTTAGTAACCAAAACGAAAACTCCACCAGGGCCTCATTTTTAATTTTTAATTATTAATTTTTAATTAGTATTTATCTTCGCAACGATGACAGAAAAAATTCTCATTCTCGATTTTGGCAGTCAGTACACACAGCTCATTGCCCGCGCTGTAAGAGAGGCCAATGTTTACTGTGAAATCACCCCGTTTTATAAAGAAGTTATTTACGAACCCGGACTGAAGGGCATTATCCTTTCAGGCTCACCTTTTTCTGTGAATGAAGAAAAGGCTCCCATGGTAGATGTGAAAGCGATGGCGGAACGGTTACCGGTACTTGGTGTTTGTTATGGAGCCCAGTTAACAGCCAAACTTTTTGGCGGCCGCGTTGATAAAAGTGAAAAGCGCGAATACGGCCGCGCAAGACTTGAAATAAAAGAGACTGATACGCTGTTAAAAAATATTACCGATCAATCACAGGTGTGGATGAGTCACAGCGATACCATTAAAGAATTGCCCGACGGGTTTCAGTTACTCGGCATTACAGAAAGTATTCCGGTTGCTGCTTTTAAACGCATCAATGGAACGCATCCTTTATACGGCCTGCAGTTTCATCCCGAAGTATATCATTCTACCGAAGGTAAAAAGATCATTAAAAATTTCCTGGTTGATATCTGTGGTTGCAGCCAGGATTTTACAGCTGCGCATTTTGTAAACGATACTATAGCTGCGCTGAAAAAACAGATCGGCAACCGTAAAGTGATCATGGCCATGAGTGGTGGTGTTGACAGTACGGTTGCTGCTACACTGATCAACCGGGCCATCGGCAAAAACCTGTACGGTATTTTTGTAGACAATGGCGTACTCCGCAAAAATGAATTTGCTGAAGTACTGGAAATCTATAAAAGATTAGAGCTGAATGTTACAGGTATCGATGCCCGTGAGCATTTCTATACAAAGCTCGCCGGCAAAACAGATCCTGAAGAAAAAAGAAAAGCTATCGGTAATGCTTTCATAGAAATATTCGATATTGAATCGCATAAAGTGGAGGGTGTTGAATTACTCGGACAGGGAACGATCTATCCCGATGTGATAGAATCTGTTTCTGTTCACGGGCCTTCACAGACGATCAAGTCGCACCACAATGTTGGCGGACTTCCGGCTACCATGAAACTGGAACTGGTAGAACCATTGCGCTCTTTATTTAAAGATGAGGTACGCCGTGTTGGGCTTGAACTGGGTATTCCGCATGATCTTTTATTCAGGCATCCGTTCCCGGGACCGGGCCTTGGCATCCGCATACTGGGCGAAGTGACCGAGGAAAAGGTACGGTTATTGCAAGACGCAGATGCCATTTATACGCATGAACTGAAGAAGACCGGGTTGTATTCAACCGTGTGGCAGGCGGGCACTATCCTGCTTCCTGTAAAAAGTGTGGGCGTGATGGGAGATGAACGTACTTATGAATATACCATTGCATTGCGTGCGGTAACATCGGTAGACGGAATGACGGCTGACTGGGCGCATCTACCTTACGAGTTCCTGGCCAATGTGTCCAATGAAATCATTAATAATGTACGTGGCATTAATCGCGTGGTATATGATATCAGCAGCAAACCGCCGGCTACGATTGAATGGGAATAAGAAGTTATAAGTTGTATGTTATAAGTTTGAGAATAATAAAAATTACAATCTGATATTCTTTGACGCACGAATCAACTCTAAACTCATAATTCCAAACTCTAAACTCCTGAACGAATTTTGAACAACGTATGAAACATAAATCTTTTTTTCTGCCAGCCCTTTTAATTACGCTTTGCTTTTTTTTTACGGTTAATGTAAATGCGCAGACAGCAGTTGCTCCGAAAGTTAAAACGTACAGAGTCGGCATTTTTGCTCCTTTATATTTAGACAGCATGTTCAGTCCTGCCGGTTATAAATATGGCAAATCACTGAATAAAAATTTATTGCCCGGTGTTGAATTTGTACAGGGCGCCCTGATTGCACTGGATTCTATGCAACTCTGGGATGGCAATGTAGAAGCGTTTGTTTATGATACGAGGTCTTACACACAGCCGCTCAATACACTGATTAAAAGTAAAGACATTGACAGCCTCGACCTCATGATCGGTTCCGTGAAAGATATCGAGTTCAAAGAACTTGCAGATTTTGCCTTATTGAAAAACATTCCTTTTATTTCTGCTACTTATCCCAATGATGGCAATATTACTTCCAATCCTTTCACTGCAATTATGACCAGCACATTGAAGTCGCATTGCGAAGCGATCTACAGTTATTTATTGCAAAGTCATGGTACAGACAAATTATTCCTGATCCGGAAAAAAGGTGCGCAGGAAGATAAAGTAGCGGGTTATTTTAAATCACTCAATGAACAGGACGGTAAACCATTGCTGAATATCCAGACGATCAATATTGACAGCAGCATCTCGTATGATTTTCTAAAAAACAAATTAGACAGCAACCGGCAGACAGTGATTATCGGCGCCAGCCTGGATGAAGGATTTGCTAATTCTCTTGCCTATACCTGCAGGGATCTGAATTCAACTTATCCCATCACACTCATTGGAATGCCCACCTGGGACGGTTTTAATGCGCTCCGCAAGAAAGATGAATTTGAAAATTTTCCGATTTACTTTACTACAGCATACTTCAATAATAAAACGGACTATTACAGCAAGATGCTTACAGCAGCTTATTCAAAAAAATATAAAAGCAAACCTTCTGACATGGCATTTAAAGGTTACGAAGCTGCTTATTATTTTCTAAAACTGCTGGTAAAATATCCAAATGACCTGATGAGTCATTTAAATGACAAAACCTTTAAAATATTCACTGATTACAATTTCCGGCCGGTATCATTAAAGAAGAATTCATCTGTGCCCGATTATTTTGAGAACAAACATTTATATTTTATCAAAATAACCAATGGCAGCAGTTCTGTTGCATGGTAAACATTGTTCGTTATACGTCATAAGTTGTACGTTGTACGTTTTACGTTGAACGTTTGATCAATTTCTTATTGGTGGAAATTCCTGTTTCCTGATCCAGTAATTTCAAAATGTAGATCCCCGCTTTCAACCGGCTTATATCCACGGCAATATTATTTTCTGAAGAAAGAATCTTCTGACTTAATACAATAATCCCGCTACTGTTTTCAATATTCAGTAAGATTGCATGATGCGCCTGCGGCAATTGTATATTGATCCTGTTTCCTGCCGGATTGGGATAAAAAGAAAAATCATCTGCTGTTGCCAGGCCTGTGTTGATACTGATAATTTTATAATAATGAATATGGCCATCGATATCAATCTGCGCCAGCCGGTAAAAATTATTTCCTGTTGCAGGTGAAATATCTTTTACTGAATAATTATTTACCAACGCGGGATTGGGTGACGCAGGAACTGTATCCAACCGATGAAAATTAATTCCATCTGCAGCCCGCTCAATTAAAAAATGATGATTGTTCATTTCGTTGGTGGTGCTCCATTGCAGCTGTACAATACCGTGAGGCCTGTCATAATTTCCATCAAAGCTCAGAAAACTCAATGGTATTGTGTTTGTTGTAGTGAAATTATCTGTTGCACTCCACTTACCCACTCCTGCAGCATTTACGCCGTAGATACGCCAGTAATATTTTGTATTGGCAGCAAGCACTGCTGCAGGCATTGCATAAGCAGTAGCCGTTATCATGGATTGATCTTTTACGACAGCTGTGAATAAAGAATCCGTTGCTACCTGTATCCGGAAACTATCGGGTATGCATTTATGCGCCCATGTGAACGTTGCCGTTAGTGATACGCCTGTAGCATTATTTGCCGGGCTGATCAATGTGCTTTGCAAGGGAGTATTGAGTGGAAGTGCAGATCTGTATATTCCGCTTCCGGCTCCGTTCATCCCATATAAATATCCACATTCATCGGTCATAAATCCTAAAAAATAATACGAAAAACTGCTGAAGGAAATGATCCTGTTAAAAACAGTACTGCTGTTCCAGGGCGGCGTTCCAACATATAGCCCCTGCGTGGTATTCGGCAAACCGGAAATGATATACATGTAAGCATTGCCACGATTGTCAAAAGTCATGTCAGATAATGAGGCAAAATCCGGAAGATTATTAAACATAAACATGTTGTAACCATCATCGATATTACTGGATGCCCATATATTCTTCGACACCTGTGAACCATTTACCTGGCCGTGTGTGGCACCGGAAAAAATATAATCTGTATTCGGATCAACATAAGCGGAAACATTTCCCACAGGGCCCTGCGCTGCTCCGTTAGTTACTGAAATAAAACTACCCGGAGCACCATTGGTTGTTGATCTGGATAATCCTGCGGTTTCTGATCCGAAAAAAACATGATCCAGCGAATTAATGGCGAGGCCATAAGCATGAAACCCATTATTGGGTGGCGGATACAATGTATTATCGAAAACTGCATGATTAAAGCTGGAAGAAATATTGGTCTGCGCAGTACCAAATCCATTGGTAACAAATAATTTTCCCGTTTTATCTTCTGCTATATGCACATAACTTTCACTCGCCTGCAGGATCGTTGTTTCCCGGACCCAGGTATTTCCATTGTCAGCGCTTTTATATAATTCCGGATTGCCATAGGCAGGACTTGCACTGGCGCCTATAAATTCTTTTGCTCCATACCAGAGCCAGCCATAACTGTCAACAAAAATAACATCCGACCGCTGGCAATTGATGCCGTTATTGATAGAGGTCCAGGTTATACCTTTATCAGAAGAACGGAATATTCCGGCAGTACCCTGCGCTGTATTGAGTGGGTTTCTGCAGGTAACAAACCAATCGCCTGCTGCATTCTCAACCATCGAAACAGTGTTATTGGCAGTGACCATTCCGTTCATTGAATAATTCCAGCTGTTGATGATTGCAGCTTTCCAGATACCACATGCTGCTGCAAATAAATTACCGGTATTGCTCACTGTTATTGCAACGACTGATGTACTGTTAAATCCTGCGCCTGCATTCTGCCATAGTGCACCGTTGTTAGATGTGTAATATATTTCTCCTGCAATACTACCCTTCTGAAAAAAATGGAAGCCAAGCCCTGCATAAATTTTTCCTGTTGCATCAGCGGCAATTGACCTGACCGGTTTATTGGCTGTTAATCCATTTGATGCTATGGACCATGCTGATCCCGAAAGCAGGCTGATATTCACATCCGTTCCTGCATACAATAATCCTGAAGCATTCAGGTACAGACAATTCACGTAAAGGTTGCTGATTGAATTACCATACTGCGACCAGGAACCCGAATTGTATTTCAAAACTCCGTTCCCGTAAGTTGCGGCAATTACATCGCCATTGGAAAGGAGTTTCAGGTCTTTGATAAATGGCAGTACTGAATATCCAGCAAGGTTGTTCATGCCAGCATTCGCAGTCGCCCATGCAGTGCCGTTATACATATAAACTCCGGCACCAAAATTAATTGGATTCGGAACAATGTTGGCAGTTGTGCCTGTTCCTGCAAAAATATTTCCAACAGCATCTTCTGTAATGGCGGTAACATTCTGGGGACTGTTCAACATTGCAGTCCAGCTGTTATTAATCTTATCATATTTTGTAATGCCGCATAACGGCGCAGCGTTGGTATGATTGGCGCCTGCATACAATTGCCCGGATGGAGAAAAATACAACACAGTTAAAAAATTCATTCCGGAATTGGCCACCTGTGTCCAGTTTGCGCCCTGGTCAACAGAACGGAAAACTTTATTCTCCGTGCAGGCATAGATATCATTATTGGTGGGATCAGTTACCACGCTGTAAAAATTGGCAGGTGGCTGATTGGGTAATATATTAAAAGAAAGCTGGGCGTTTACCTGTACCGTTATGAAAGTACAG
>JBDUCW010000138.1:0-11848 GCA_040003235.1 Ferruginibacter sp.
ATTATTATATCATCGAACTTGGTGGACAAAGAAAGCCCAAGACAGGTTATGTGACAATTATTAAGTAAAACGTATAACGTAATAAGTACTACGTTTAAAAATACAGATATGAAAAAGATTACGTTGGTGTTGATTGCAGTAACAGGATTGTTACAGTTAAAGGCGCAGCAGAAGCCTTATTATACACAGTATATTCTAAACAATTACATTCTTAATCCGGCACTAAGCGGGATAGAAAATTATACAGATGTAAAAATCAGTTACCGTAATCAGTGGACCGGTATTGACGGAGCACCAGTCAGTACTTATTTAAGTATTCAGGGGCCGGTGAATAAAAAAGATTACAGAACAAACGCCACTTCTTTTGAAGTCCCCGGCGAAAATCCACGTGGTAAACAGTATTGGGAACAATACACAGCGCCTGAACCACATCATGGTATCGGGATGATGATCATGAATGATAAAACAGGTTATCTTAACCGTTATTCGGTGTATGCAACTTATGCATATCATAAACCGCTGGGAATTAAAACGACTTTATCTATGGGCTTTTTGGGTGGAATCAGTGGCGTGAATCTCGACAGGTCAAAGATCGTGTGGGGCAATCTTGATCCCAATGATCCTGCAATTGGATACAATGACGGCGAACTTAAAAAGATCAGGCCGGAAGTGGGAGCGGGATTATGGTTGTATTCAAGAGATTATTTCCTCGGGGCATCAGTACTAAATATTATTCCGGGCAAAGCAAAGTTTGTAAACAATGATATCTATGGTGGTGTTTTTGTGCCGCATATTTTTCTGAATGGCGGTTACCGTTTTCAGTTGAATGAGGATGTTTCACTGTTGCCTTCTGCCACTGTTCAATGGATCAACCCGGAACCGGTGCAGATCGCAGGCAATGCAAAACTTCAATACCAGGATAAAGCGTGGATCGGTGCCAGTTACCGTTTTACAGATGAACTGGGTGGGTTTGCAGCAATGGCCGGTATCAATATCCCGAATGCATTTAATATCAGTTATGCGTACGATGTTGCGACCAATTCAAGGTTGCGCACTTATACAAGAAATACCCATGAGATCATGATCGGCTTTCTGTTGGGAAATAAATACAGCGATTCCTGTCCAAGGAATAACTGGTAGAAAAATACAGAATTTTAAATGCTGAATTTTATTATTTACCTTGCTCGGTTTTGGGGTGATTTATTTTGAGATCGGCAGGTATAACTTACGGCATCATGGGTTGTTATTGAATGGACGAACCTTGGAATGGGAAAACGGAGGTTCTAATGTAGGCTTGTCTTTGCAATTTGAATTTTATTACAATGGTGAAAGAATTGTAGGTGACGATGCATATCCGGAGATAAATGGAAGATCAATATTTGACTACAAGTTTTTTCCAGTAATGTATGAACCAGAATCAGGCTTAAGCGAAATGTTGATTCTTCCATTAGATTTTAAAAGATACAACATGAAATTTCCAGACAGTTTAAACTGGGTATTAAAATATATGAAAAAGTAGGTGATACATCATTTTCTGTTTGAAGTCGGTTTGTTTATAAGATTGACAACACTCCATTTCCTCCAATAATTGGTTTGACAATTTTTGATTATAAAATCTTTCGGTAATATATGAATCAAAATCTGTCGTAAGTGAGATGTTGATATACCAGCTTCTTTTCGGGAACGTTTGCGTAAAAATATAAAGGCTCCCTGCGTTATTTCCCGATACATTTGAGTCGGGCTTCCCTGCATATCTGTAATTTTACAGCACTAGGCCATGTTGAGGTTAGAACAAATCCATTATCTACAGAAATACCATAGTTTTTTGACAAACAGCTGTCATTATAAAATGGGTAAAATTTACAGTCAGCAATCAACAGTTCTTTCATAGCATAGAATTGTATAAGACCAGGGATATTCCCATACAATGACAATTATATTTACAGATCAACAAAAAATTCCGTTATTATATATCCGGAATTGAATCAAAAGATTATTGTCATCCATGCAGCAGTTACGGTTCATTTGCCCTCTTATTTCCAAACAAATTTATTAAGGGGTACATTTATTGCTGTATGCACGGGATCTTCAACAATCAAAAAAAATCATTGTAATAAATCAGGTAATAAAAAAAATAGACATGAAAAAAAATCTCTACATCTCATTGATCACACTAGGACTGGTATTCAGTTCCTTTCTAAACAAAGCATTCGCTCAAAACCCAACCATCTATGCATCTTTGGGTTCAGGAGCTTGGGCAACCTTAGCAACCTGGGAAACATTTACCGGAAATGCAACCAACACACCCGGAGCTCAGGGTACCGGTACTCTGGCTACTTCCGTACCAAGCGGCACGCATCATATTTATATTAGGAATGGTCACACAGTTACCATGGGAGCCTCTAAAAACTGTATGGGTGTGACCATTGAACCAACCGGAACTTTATTGGCAGGTGGCGCATTTACGCTTAAAGTAGCAACCGGTGGTACCGGATTTTTAGGGCCTAATGATGTAACGATCACAAACAACGGAACTTTTGGACAGGCTGCTGACGCAATGGTGATTGAAGTTCCAATTACCGCACGCAATGTAACCATAACCGGTAGCGGCGCAACAAATGTCGCGAGGCTCAGGGTTGTTGGTAATAATCCTTACACTACAACTATTACCATCGATCAGAACATGACTTTTACTCAGTCTGCCAACTATGCACTTACTGCCTGTTACAATCCTTCGGCAACTGATAACAATACCATTACTATCAACGCAGGAAAAACAGTTACCCTTTCAAATGCATCCGGTTATTTTCATAATAACAGCGTTGGTAGTGGTACCGGTTTCGGAACTTATACTTATAACATAAATGGCACACTGGATCTGACAGCTTCTACGCAAACATCAACAAACTTAACAGCCATTTCTCCAACAGGAGGAACTGTTAATCTGAACATTAATGGCACTTTAAAAACCGGCGCGGGATTTAATTCTTCACCTGTAGCTCCGGGAGTTGCCAATATCAATGTGGCTGCCGGTGTAACAGTTGATGCAAGTCTTGCGACTACCATGAATTTTGCCGGTAGTGCATTTGTAATGGGATCAGGTACTTCAGCACTTTCCCGTACTATTTCTGCAACTGGATCAACGCAGAATTTTCCTATCGCAACTGCTCTGAATACTTCTAATAATGTTGGGATAAACCGTTTTAATGCAGCGCCGCCTACCAGTTATAAATTTGGGGTTCAGAATTTTGTTACAGCTGGATTTACAGGTCCGGGTACAACTCCACAATATGTTCAAAAGCAATGGTCAGATACTATGAGTGCATTTGCTACCAACCTGAATGATACATTCCGTTTCAGTTGGGTAACAGCAGATCAGGGTGCTTCTTTTGACCCTGCGGCTGCTGTATTTGTTGTTTACAGAACAAATATTGGCTTACTGCGCTCACCTACGTCTTTCAGTTCACGTCCGGCAACTGTTAGCGGAACCGGCACTGTTGCCGATCCTTATGTTGCAAAAGTGCAGGGAGTAACATTTGATGATCCAACTACTATTTTTTATGTAAGCAATGCGCAGGTTATTCCGCTTACATTAATCAGTTTCAATGCATCTTACAATGGCCAGCAGGTTGCTTTGAAATGGAGTACTGAAAATGAAATCAACAGCAAAAATTTTGTAATTGAAAGAAGTGCTGACGGAAGAAATTTCAGTGCGCTTGGAACTGTAAATGCTAATAATTCGCAGACAACAAATAATTACAGCTTTACAGATGCAGCGGTATTAAGCGGTGCTTCTTTTTATCGCTTAAAAATTGTTGATAAAGACGGACAGTTTAAATACAGCAATATCATTTCGATCAATACCAAACTGAAAGGCGGTGTTACTGTTTATCCAAATCCATCAACGGCTAACATTACTGTTTCCCATGATAAGGCTGCAGCGAACAGCACGCTTCAGATCATGTCATCAGAAGGTAAAATATACATGTCTTCAGTTATTGCAAAAGATGCTACACAAACCAGTGTAGACATTTCCAAACTGGTTCCGGGGCATTATGTGATCCTTGTAAATAACGGTACTGACAGGACTTCTATCAAATTTGTAAAAGAATAGGAACAGAAAAATAATTGTAAAAAAGGTTGTCTCTCCGGGGGCAACCTTTTTTATTTTAAGAATGTGAAGTCAGCGCTTTGGTTGATCATTTTGAAAAATATAAGATCAGAGATATAAGCTTTGAACATGCTTTATTGGCCAGATTTAAACAGCATAAAAACCTGTATTCTGCTCTTCGGTAACGTTTGCGTAAATAAAGGCCTTCCCTGCAACGTCAATCAATCGTTATAGCTTTTATTGCTGGGCTTTTATCGGTAATTTGCTGCACTAATTAATGCTTAGCTGTAATGAAATATCTATTATTAATAATGATGGTAGCGGTGGCCTTTGCTGCAAATGCGCAATCCACCCGATCGCTTCCTGCCATTGAAACGGTTAAGTTTAAAAAAGATACATTTTCTATTGTAAAATACGGTGCTGTTGCTGATGGCGTAACGCTTAATACCAAAAGTATCAATGATGCGATAACGGCCTGTAATAAAAAGGGCGGTGGTGTGGTTATGATACCTGAAGGAATGTGGCTTACAGGACCGGTAGAGATCAAATCGAATGTGAACCTTTATCTGAAAGCAGGTTCAGTTTTACAGTTTACTGATGATAAAAGTCAATATAATTTATACGAAGGAAACTTTGAGGGTTTGAAAGCGGTGAGAAATCAATCACCGGTCTCTGCGACCAACGCAACCAATATTGCCATCACCGGTTCCGGTATCATCGATGGTAACGGGGATGCCTGGCGCATGGTTAGAAAAGACAAGCTCAATGAAACACAATGGAAAAAACTCGTGGCATCAGGAGGATTGCTTAGTGATGATAAAAAAACCTGGTATCCTTCGCAGGGTTCTTTCGCAGGATCTTCTGTAAAAAATCCAGGTGTGATTGAAAACGGAAAGACCATTAAAGATTATGAGGCGATCAAAGATTTTCTCCGTCCGAATCTGCTCCTGATAGCCAATTGCAAAAAAGTATTACTGGAAGGCGTTACTTTTCAAAACTCACCGGCCTGGTGCATGCATCCTTTAATGAGCAGTGATATTATCATCAGGAACGTGTATGCAAAAAATCCATTCTATGCACAAAACGGCGATGGCCTTGATCTTGAAAGCTGTAAAAATGTTTTGATCGAGAACAGCACTTTCGATGTGGGCGACGATGGTATCTGCATCAAATCTGGCCGCGACGAACAGGGCAGGAAAAGAAATATGCCCACCGAAAATGTTGTGATCAGAAAATGCGTGGTCTATCATGCGCATGGTGGATTTGTGATCGGCAGTGAAATGAGCGGCGGTGCAAAAAATATTTATGTGAGCGATTGTTCTTTTATCGGGACAGATATCGGCCTGCGTTTTAAAACAACACGTGGCCGTGGTGGTATTGTTGAAAATATTTTTATTGATCATATTGTAATGAAGGATATTGCTGCAGAAGCATTACTGTTTGATATGTATTATATGGCAAAGGATCCGGTAGTACTCGCAGGCGAAACAAGGGAAGAACCAAAAGTAGAACTCTTTCCTGTTGATGCCGGAACACCGCAGTTCAAAAATTTTTATATAAAAAATATTGTGTGCAATGGAGCCGACAAAGCCATTTTCATCCGCGGACTTCCGGAGATGAGCATTAAAAATATTTATCTGCAGGATATGACGCTGAAAGCCAGGGTGGGCATGGATTGTACCGAAGCTACCGGTATCTCACTGAAAAATATCAACCTGATCACAAAAGAAACAAAACCGGTGCTGCGTGTAGATAACAGCCGTGATATAACATTGGACAATATCAAATACAATTCCGGCGCAGATTTACTGATTAACCTTAGCGGTGAAAAAACATCGGCAGTAAAAATGCTGAACACAAATGTTGCCGGGGCAAAACAGAAAGCAACTTTTACTGCCGGTGCAACAGCAGCAATGCTGGAAATAAAATAAGAAATGCGGTCGCCATTCAATTCATAACAATCATCTTAAATGAAAAAACAAAAAGGTTTTATTCTCTTTTCATTGTCAATGGTTTTATTTACCAATGCCTTTGCCCAGGATGCAAAGCCTTTGTCGCAACAGATGGCTGCAACAGTGATGAGCATCTGGAAAGATAGTTTTGCACTGGAAGGCGGAAAACCAAACTGGTCTTATGATCTGGGCGTAATATTGAAAGGTTTTGAAGGCATCTGGGAAAATACTGCTGACCCCTTGTATTTTAATTATATCCAGAAAATGATGGATTATTATGTCGGCGAAGACGGCAGTATCAAGGGTTATAAGATGGAAGAACACAATATTGATTTTGTCAACAATGGAAAATTATTATTGCTGCTATATCGTGTAACAGGAAAAGAAAAATACTGGAAGGCCTGCAAAATGCTGCGGGAACAATTGCATACACAACCCCGTACCAATGAAGGCGGCTTCTGGCATAAAAAAGTTTATCCCAATCAAATGTGGCTTGATGGATTGTATATGGGCGAACCTTTTTATGCTGAATATGCAATGCTGTCGCACGAAGACACTGCCTTTAATGATATTGCCAACCAGTTTATCTGGATGGAAAAACATGCAAGAGACCCTAAAACGGGTTTGCTCTATCATGCCTGGGATGAAAGTAAAACTGAAAAATGGTCGAATCCCAAAACCGGCACCTCGCCTAATTTCTGGGCAAGGGCAATGGGTTGGTATGGTGATGCATTAGTGGACGTGCTGGATAATTTTCCTGTTAATCATCCGAAACGCCAGGCCCTGATCGATATATTGAACAGGTATGTGAATGCGATACAGAAAGTACAGGATAGTAAAACGGGATTATGGTACGACATTTTGGATATGCCAACACGAAAAGGAAATTATGTTGAAGCTTCTGCTTCCTGTCAGTTTGTATATGCAATTGCCAAAGGCGTAAGGATGGGCTATCTTCCTGCAGATAAAATTACCATTGCTAAAAAAGGTTATGAAGGCATTGTAAAAACTTTTATTAAAAATGAAGGTCGTGTCAATCTGTATGGTACCGTAAAAGTTTCCGGTCTTGGTGGTAAAAATTACCGCGACGGAAGTTTTGAATATTATATGAGCGAACCGGTGATCGTGAATGATCCGAAAGGAATGGGCGCATTCCTGCTTGCTTCCAATGAAATGGAGATGCAGCAAACTTTATCTGTTGGTAAAGGCAAAACGGTATTGCTGGATTATTATTACAATCATGAAACAAAACAGGACATGACCGGCGCCACCATACAATATCATTATGTATGGGATGAAAAAGATAACAATGGTTATTCTTTACTGGGACATGTGTTCAATAAATTCGGAGTGCAGACAACCAGCAATACAGAAGCGGTTACTGCTGCAGCATTGAAGAAGGCTGATATTTATTTTATCATAGATCCCGACTGGCCAAAGGAAACCGCGGATCCGAAATATATTGTTCAGCCGCAGATTGATATTATTTATAACTGGGTGAAAGCCGGTGGCGTATTGATGCTGTTTGCAAATGACAGCGGCAATGTTGAATTCAAACATTACAATGACCTCACAGAAAAATTCGGAATTCATTTTAATGAAAACAGGAGGAACCTGGTAGTTGGAAGTGATTTTAAAGTAGGCACATTTAAAATTCCGGCGAATGATCCCATTTTCAAAACAGCCAGGCAGGTTTATATGAAAGAGATCTGCACAGAAAAAATTACAGCACCTGCAAAATCGTTTATGAATGATAACGGAGATGTGATCATTGCTGTTTCGAAAGTAGGCAAAGGAACTGTATTTGCAGTGGGAGATCCCTGGTTATATAATGAATATTTAGACGGAAGAAAATTACCATTGTATCTCGAAAATTATAAAGCAGCGGAAGACCTGGTGAAATGGCTGGTTGAACAGGTGCCTGCAAAAAAGAAATAAATATGATGAAGTTATCTAAGAAAAATATTCTCAGTTCCGGAACTGATTCGTCAAAAGAACTTGCAGCTGTAATGGAACTTCCGGAAAAAGTATTGCAGTTTGGTACCGGTGTATTGCTGCGTGGCCTGCCCGATTATTTTATTGACAAAGCCAATAAACAGGGACTGTTCAATGGAAGAGTGGTGATCGTTAAATCCACTGATGGCGGGGATTTCAACGCATTCCGCGAACAGGATGGTTTATATACCCAGGCCATCAGGGGTATTGAAAATGGAAAAGAAGTTTCAGAAAATATTATCAATGCGTCTGTGAGCAGGGTACTTTCTGCCAAAGCCGAATGGAATGAAATTTTAGCATGTGCGGCGAATCCGGATATGCAGATCGTTATTTCAAATACTACAGAAGTCGGAATACAATTGCTCGACAATGATGACATGAATGCAGCACCGCCGGAATCATTTCCCTGCAAACTGCTGGCATTTTTGTATAAACGTTTCCAGGTATTCAATGGCGATCCCGAAAAAGGAATGGTCATATTACCGACCGAACTCATCATCGGCAATGCAGATAAATTAAAATCGATTGTACTGCAACTCGCGGCAAAGCATAACCTGCAGGAAACATTCATCAACTGGCTGAATGATGCCAATCATTTCTGCAATACACTGGTGGATAGAATTGTGCCAGGTAAATTATCTGCAGCTGATAAATCCGAAGTGGAAACGGTAACCGGTTTTACGGATGATCTCATGATCATTTCAGAATGTTATGCTTTATGGGCCATCGAATCGGATAATAAAAAAGTAAAGGATGCTTTGTCATTCAGTACCGCAGTGGAAGGCGTTGTCATCGCAGCAAATATTGATAAGTTCAGAGAATTAAAACTTCGTTTACTGAACGGTACGCATACTTTCACTTCCGGACTGGCCTATATCGCAGGAATAACAACTGTGAAAGAAGCAATGGATAATGAATTGATCGCCGGCTTCGCCGGAAATATTATGATCAGTGAAATAGCACCGCAGATCATCAATGAAGATCTTACAAATGAAGAAGCATCTAAGTTCGCAATGCAGGTGCTTGACCGTTTTCGTAATCCCCGCATTCAGCATCTGTGGTTAAATATCACTGTTCAGTATTCCATGAAGATGAAAATGCGTAATGTTCCTTTATTGTTGAATCATTACAGTCGCAGTAATGAAGTGCCTGAATTAATGGCAACAGGTTTTGCAGCACATATTTTATTTATGAAATGCGAAAAGTCGGAAGACGGAAAATATTATGGTACGCTTAATAATGCATCCTATCCTGTTCAGGACGATTATGCCGGCTGGTATCAAACCAAATGGCAGGAGCACGGAACAGAAGGCGTGGTTGAATATATGTTGAATGATGCCGGTTTCTGGGGAAGCGATCTTGCTAAATTACCGGGCTTTGCAGCAGCCGTGCAGCAGAAACTGAATTATTTAATAAATGGCGATATTTATAGCACCGTAAAAAATCACCAACCAGAAAAAGCAACGGTGTAAGCAACCATGAAAAATACAGTTTTAAAAGTACATCCAAAAGATAATGTGCTGGTCGCACTAAGAGATTTTGCAAAAGGCGAAACTGCACAATGGAACAATGAGCAGATATTGCTGGAGGATAATGTGAAGGCTAAACATAAATTCTTTACCAAAGACATGCAGGCCGGCGATGAAGTGATCATGTACGGTGTATTGGTTGGAAAGGCTCAACACTTTATTCCCGTTGGTGGCGTAATGACCACAGAAAATATCAAGCACGCAGCAGAACCTTATTTTTACCGCGATGTTCATTACGAATGGCACGCACCAGACGTTTCAAAATTTGCAGGCAGAACATTTAATGGTTATCAGCGCAGCGATGGAAGAGTAGGCACTGCCAATTACTGGTTGTTTATTCCAACTGTTTTTTGTGAGAACCGGAATCTTGATGTGATCCGTGAAGCATTGCACAACGAACTTGGTTATGCCGTTACAGCAAAATATAAAAAGTATGCGCATCAATTGGTAGAGGCGTATAAAGCTGGTCAGGACATTGGTTCCATCGATCTATCTCCAACACAAAATATCAACGACCGTGTTTTTAAAAATGTAGATGGGATAAAATTTTTAAATCACCAGGGTGGTTGTGGTGGTATCCGCCAGGATGCTGCTGTGTTAAGTAAACTGCTCGCTGCTTATGCCAATCATCCGAATGTAGGTGGTGTAACAGTTTTAAGCCTCGGCTGCCAGAATCTGCAGGTGCAGGATTTTACCAATGATCTGAAAGAACTCAATCCGGGTTTTGATAAACCTTTATATATTTTCGAACAGCAGCAATCACAAAGTGAAGAGCAGCTGATCGCAGAATCCATCAAAAAAACTTTTGAAGGATTAATTGAGATCAACAAACTGAAACGTGAACCTGCAACATTGGATAAACTTTGTATCGGTGTAAAATGTGGTGGCAGTGATGGTTTCAGTGGTATCTCCGCCAATCCATCGGTTGGATATTGTTCCGACCTGGTTGTTGCGCTCGGAGGCAAAGTATTGCTCGCAGAATTTCCGGAACTCTGCGGTGCCGAACAGGAAATGATCGACCGTTCCGTGAATGAACCTACGGCACAGAAGTTTATGCATTTGATGCGCAGTTATGAAAAACTGGCAGCAGCTGCGGGTTCTGGTTTTCACATGAACCCTTCACCCGGAAATATAAAAGACGGCCTGATCACCGACGCCATTAAAAGTGCAGGGGCTGCAAAAAAAGGTGGTACGTCACCGGTAGAAGATGTGCTTGATTATACTGAGCAGGTTACCAAACCCGGTCTCAGCCTTATTTGTACGCCGGGTAATGATGTGGAAGCTACTACCGGTAAAGCAGCAAGCGGCGCTACATTAATTTTATTTACTACAGGATTAGGAACTCCAACAGGAAATCCGATCTGTCCAACAATTAAAGTATCAACCAATTCCAATCTCACGAAAAGAATGAATGATATCATTGATATTGATTGCGGACCTGTAGTGGAAGGTGAGAAAACAATTGAACAGATGGGTGAAGCCATTCTTGAATATTGTATTAAAGCTGCCAGCGGCGAAGTAATACCCAAAGCTGTGCTGCTGAACCAGGATGATTTTATTCCGTGGAAGCGGGGTGTTTCTTTATAAATCAATTGCTTAATTGTTTCATTGTTGTATTGTTTTCAAAATGGTAAACACTGAACGATAATTCTTATTATGAAAAAATTCTTAGACGAAAATTTTTTACTGGACAGTAAAACAGCGCAGCAATTATATTTTGATTATGCTGCTAAAATGCCGATCATCGATTATCACAATCACCTTCTCCCGGACCAGATCGCGGATGATATCAACTTTGACAATATCACACAGGCATGGCTGTACGGCGATCATTACAAATGGAGAGCAATGCGCACAAACGGCATCAATGAAAAATACTGTACCGGTGACGCCGGCGATTACCAGAAGTTTGAACAGTGGGCGGCCACCGTTCCTTACACCTTACGCAATCCGTTATATCACTGGACGCACCTGGAACTGCAGCGCTATTTTGATGTACATGAAATATTAAATGCAGACAGTGCTAAAAATATTTATGAAACCTGTTCTGCTAAAATTCAATCACCGGAATATTCTGTAAAGAACCTGTTGCGCAAAATGAATGTTAAGGTTTTGTGTACCACGGATGATCCGACCGATTCTCTGGAATTTCATAAAAAGATCCGCGAAGATAATTTTGATATCAGTATCCGGCCTGCATACCGGCCTGATAAAGCCATGAATGTTGATGAACCCGCTGCTTTTAATTTATATGTGGCCAA
>JBDUCW010000139.1:0-11839 GCA_040003235.1 Ferruginibacter sp.
CCGCAGGCATTGCACATGAAATTCAAAACCCGTTGAACTTTGTGAATAATTTTTCAGAAATAAACACGGAGTTGATACAGGAACTGGTTGATGAAGTTGATAAAGGAAATACAGAAGAAGTAAAAGCAATCGCCAATGACATTAAGGATAATGAACAGAAAATAAATCATCATGGCAAGCGCGCTGATGCAATTGTAAAAGGGATGCTTCAACACTCAAGAAGCAGTAGTGCTGTTAAAGAACCTACGGATATCAATGCCTTGTGTGATGAATATTTACGACTCTCCTATCATGGGCTCCGTGCAAAAGACAAATCGTTCAATGCAACCATGAAAACAGATTTTGATGAAAGCATCGGTACCATCAATATAATCTCACAGGATATCGGAAGAGTGATTTTGAATTTATTGACCAATGCTTTTTATGCGGTAAATGAGAAAATAAAGCATGCAGCTGATGGCTATGAACCCACTGTCAGCATCGGCACAAAAAAACTAAATGGTAAAATTGAAATAAGGGTTTCTGATAACGGCAATGGCATTCCTCAAAAAGTTTTAGATAAAATATTTCAACCTTTCTTTACCACCAAGCCCACAGGACAGGGCACCGGTCTGGGCTTGAGTTTGAGCTATGATATTATTAAAGCGCATGGTGGGGAATTAACAGTAGATACTAAGGAATCAGCGTATTCTGTGTTTATTATCATCCTGCCAATTGCCTGATATCAGCAGCTGGTATGTAATTTTGCACCGAATTAAAGCAATTGTTAGTATATTGTCATAAATGGATAACTGTAATTCAGAAAATTACTGCCTGTGACCAGCAAAACTTTCAATCAGGCATAAATTACAGAAATTTGAATTAACCCAAACTGAAACAGCGGACTGTTTTTTTACACAAAAAAAGTCACCGTATTCAATAAAATAAAACTGCAAGCCGCAACAATTAAAATATTTCATGTTTACGCGAATACATTTTTTTATTAAAATTTTTATTTTCACGCTTTTATTCTGCCTTCCCTTTTTCCTGTTTTCGCAAACCGGCAACTATGTTCAATCGGCTTCCGTTACAGGTCGTTTAACAAACGAAAAAAATATTCCTGTAACAGCCGCTTCAGTAAGATTATTTAAAGAAGATTCAATACTGCTGTTTACGGGTTTAACTGATATAAAAGGTGAATTCAGACTTGCCGGAGTAGCAGCAGGAAATTATACAATCAAAATAAGTCATATCGGATTTGAAACATTTATAACAGCGCCCTTTTCGCTTAAGGCAGCTGAACATAAAATCCTCCCGGCTATTCAATTAAAAACTGCCACGGGAATGTTGAAAACAGTAATGGTAACCGGTACTAAACCTTTGATAGAAATCAAACCTGATAAAATTATTTTCAATGTAGCCAGCAGTCCGAGTGCTTCCGGTACCAATGGATTGGATCTGCTGAAAAAAGCGCCGGGCGTTAGCGTTGATATTGACAATAATATTTCCCTTCTCGGCAAACAGGGCGTGGAGATTTATTTGAACGGCGTTCCATCAAGATTGTCAGGAACAGATCTAACCAGTTTCTTACAAAGCCTCACTTCAGATAATATTGAGTCATTGGAGATCATATCAAATCCTTCTTCAAAATATGATGCAGAGGGCACGGGAGGTATTATTAATATCAGGACTAAAAAAAATGTAGCCACAGGTTTTAACGGAAGTGCAACATCCAGTTTTACGAAAGGTATTTACTGGAAATCCAGCAACAACCTTTCTTTAAATTATGGCGGAAAAAAATTGAGGGCGAATCTTGAATTCACTCAATCAGATAATACCAATTTAGAAATTTATGAAGATAATAAACAGTTGACCAGTTCAATTTTAGATCTCTATTCAAAAGATGTCCAGGGACAAAAAAGTTATAACATTGCTTCGGGTGTAGAAATGCAGCTAACAAAAAAACAGGTACTGACTATCAATGGCAGGGTCATTTTAAATAAAACAGATAATACCCTGTGGAGCTCAACGGATATTTATCAAAGCATGCCCATGCAATTTACGCAGGTGCTTTCTTCCGGTTCGATCGTACATGCACCTTCCCATAATTATACTTCTGATATCAATCACTTTTTGAAGTTCAGCGAAACCGCAAACCTCAATACCAGTGCAAGTTTTGGCGTTTACCGGTCTGACAAAAATACGCAACAGCCCAATGTATACTATAAGCCTGACAGGGCTACAAAAATTTCGGAAGACAATACCGCTTTTGATGCCAATACCAATATCAATCTGTGGTCGGCTAAAATAGATTATGATAAAGAGTGGAAAAGAATAAGCTTTTCCGCAGGTATGAAATATGCGCATGTACTTACTAAAAATGCTTTTAGCTTTTATAATATTCCTAATGCCACGCCGGTTTTGGATCCTTCAAAAAGTAATGATTTCAGTTATAAAGAAAATGTTGCTGCCGCCTATAGCAGGATCACTATAAATCTGGACTCATCTTTTAGCCTGAGCGCAGGCATCCGTGTAGAAAATACTTCATCCCGTGGGTTACTGATCAGTCAGACTGTGGTTGACAATAAAGATGTCCCGCGCAGTTATACCGATCTTTTTCCCAACATCGGTTTAAGCTTTGACAATCATAAAAATCATAGTTTCAATCTGAGTGTGGGACGCCGGATCACACGACCTAATTACCAGGACCTGAATCCTTTTGAAACACCCACCAGCCAATTGGTAGTATGGAAAGGAAATCCCTTTTTAAAACCGAATTATACCAGTAATTACCAGCTTACTTATGCTTATAAAAAGAAACTGATCATTACCAATTCTTACAGTGAAATAAAAGATTTCTTTGCCAAGATATTTGAAACTACGGGTAACTCAAGCACGCAGGTCATCCCGAGAAATATGCAGAAGGTTACAAACTATGCTTTGTCAGTAAGCTATCCGGAAACCATTAATAAATACTGGAAAGTATTGTTGCTGGCAAATGCTGCGCACAAAACTTATGCAGGCAACCTGGCAGGAACAGTCATTGATCTGAAAGTGAATCAATGGGATTATTCAATACAAAACAGTTTTAATTTTCGGGGTGGCTATTTAATGGACATTTCCTATAACCAGCAGAGCAACTGGATCTGGCGGGGCTCTATTGTTATAAAAGGTACCAAAGATCTGAGCTTCGGCATCAGAAAAAATTTTTTCGGCAGTAAATTACAGATCCGGATCACGGGTGCTGATATATTACGGACCGGAAGTGAATTCCCCTATGAAGGAAATTACGGAGGCATTATAGTGAAGGGAACTTATATTGCAGATGACAGAAGATTCGGTGGCGGCATTACCTGGAAGTTTGGAAACCAAAATGTAAAGACAAAGAAAAAATCCGGCAATGGTCTGGATGAAGAACTAAACAGGTTGTAAGAAACAGCATCTATTATTTTATCAGCATAAAAAATAAATATGAAAATTTTAGTGGTCGATGATGAAAGAGATGTGCAGATGCTTTTTGAGCAGCGCTTCCGGAAAGAAATAAAAAACGGGGAGATGAATTTTGTATTTGCTTTTTCCGGAGAAGAAGCACTGAACTACATGCAGGAAAATGAACACGAGGCTGTACTCATTCTTTCCGATATCAATATGCCCGGCATGAGCGGACTGGAACTATTGCAACACATCAAAGAGAAATATGAAAAACCACCGCCCGTAGTAATGATGATAACCGCCTATGGAGATGATGAGAATTATAATGAAGCGATGAAACTCGGCGCCGATGATTTCCTGACCAAACCGGTTGATTTTTCCGCTTTAAAAGAAAAGCTTAAATCCCAAATAAAATGACCAAAATATTAGTGGCCGATGATGAAGCTGACCTGGAAACCCTGATCCGGCAAAAGTTCCGGCAGAAAATAAGAGAACAGCAATATGAATTTGTATTTGCCTGCAATGGCAATGATGCACTGGAAAAAATACTGCTGCATCCGGATGTGGACATTGTATTGAGCGATATCAATATGCCCGAAATGGATGGACTGACATTGCTTACAAAATTAGGCGCAGGCAACCCGCTTATTAAAACAGTGATGGTTTCTGCTTATGGAGATATGGACAATATCCGCACCGCCATGAACCGCGGCGCTTTTGATTTTGTAACCAAGCCGGTAAATTTTGAAGACCTGGAATTAACGATGGAGAAAACAATTCTTCATGTAAAACAGATCCGGGAAACTTTAAAGGCCATCAAAGAAAATAATATTCTTAAAATGTACGTGGATGAAAATGTATTGAGTTTCATGGGCACCAGGGAATATGAAGCATCGTTAACAGACAATGAAACCATTGAGGCAACGGTTGCATTTATTGATATCTGCAGCTTTACTGCTATCAGCGAAACCGAATCCCCGGATATTGTGGTAAAAATGCTGAACCAGTATTTTGATGTGATGGTGAAAGAAATCATTGCACAGAACGGGATCGTTGATAAATTCATCGGCGACTGCATCATGGCAGTTTTTAAAGGACCGTATCATCTCGACCGTGCCATTGATGCAGGGCTTGCAATAAAAAAGAATATTGACGCATTGCCTGCTCAGCACAACTTTTCTCCCAATGTTTCTATTGGAATAAATAGTGGTGAAATGATCTCGGGCAATATCGGTTCTGCAACATTAAAACGTCTTGACTTTACGGTGATCGGCGATACGGTTAATACAGCTCAGCGTTTACAGGGTGCTGCAGGCAACAGCCAGATCGTTATCACAGAAACCTGTTATGAAAAAGTAAAAAATTCTTTTAACTGTACTAAAATAGGAATGGCAATACTTAAAAATAAAGCAGCCGAAGTGATGCTGTACGAAGTATTGAACTGATGGGTTAAAAAACGGATTATATGAAATACGAACCGCTGTATTCTTTTGTTATCCATAAACTGGAAACCGGGCTTCCTTCTTTTATAACCTATCACAATGCGCAGCATACAAAAAATGTAATTGCTGCGGCCGAATACCTTGCTGCCGGAGAAAATGTTTCTGATGAGGAACTGATCTTATTGAAAACAGCTGCACTTTTTCATGACGCCGGTTTTCTGCAAAATCATAAAGAGCACGAAATGCTTTCCTGCAAACTGGCGCGGAAATATTTACCGGATTATGATTATTCAGAACAACAGATTGATACCATCTGCAACATGATCATGGCTACCAAACTTCCGCAATCAGCAACAGAACATTTAAGCCGGTTGCTCTGCGATGCAGACCTGTTCTACCTAGGCAGCGATGATTATTCCGTGAATGCAAGAAATTTATTCGCGGAATTCAAACGGAATGGCATTGTCAGTTCTTCAACCGAATGGGATTTGAAACAGATCGAATTTTTATCTGCCCATCAGTATTTTACAAACACTGCACGCAATGAAAGAGAAGAAAAGAAGCAGCACAATTTAGCCCAGCTGCGTACAAAAATAGTTACAGTAATTCCGCATCATCAAAATACGAACAGGTACGAAATAGTTCAGGATATTATTTTTATTATCAGCGGTATTGTGATTGCCGGTTTTGCATTAAAAGGCTTCCTGGTACCAAATCATTTTTTTGATGGAGGTATTACGGGCCTTTCTTTATTACTGCATGATATCTATCATCTCAATTTAGCACTGCTCATCATCATACTCAACCTGCCATTGATACTGGTCAGTTATTTTACGGCAGGAAAAAGATTTGCTTTCAAAACATTATTGAGTGTAATATTACTGGGCGTTTGTTTATGGCTGCTGCCCGCTGTTGCATTAACCTCCGACAAATTACTCATCTCTATTTTTGGCGGCGTATTCCTCGGTATCGGCATCGGGCTGGTAATGAGGGCCGGCGCGGCTTTGGACGGAATAGAAGTACTGGCACTCTATACTTTAAAACGCACTTCATTCACTATTACTGAAATAATTTTAGGGCTGAATGTATTGATATTTACCATCGCAGCATTTAAATTCGGAATTGAAACGGCGCTCTATTCTATACTCACCTACTTTGCCGCCACCCGGAGTATTGATTATGTTGTAGAAGGTGTGCAGGCCTATACCGGCGTTACCATTATCTCCGGAAAAAGCGAAGTGATAAAATACGAACTGGTCAATAATCTTGGAAGAGGCATCACCGTTTTTAAAGGCGAGCGCGGTTTTTTGCCCGGCAGGTTTGATGTAAGCGCAGATTGCGATATCATCTTCACCGTAATTACAAGACTGGAACTTAGAAAATTAAAAAATCTTGTTTATGAAGTGGATCCGAAAGCATTTGTTTTTGCCAATACGATCAAAGAGGCAGCGGGTGGTATCATTAAAAGAAGGCATGCGCATTAGGTAATGATCTTCAGTTGTTGTAACCCATTTGACTCCTTATATGTTCAGGTTTTTTAATCCGGACTGTTTCAATCAAAACCTTCCGCATTTACGTTTAAACCTTCAGCATTTAAACGTTTTGAACCTATCTTTGAACAAAGAATCATATTATGCTTAAGGTAGGCGTTTTCGGTGTTGGCCATCTTGGAAAATTTCATCTCAATAACTGGAAGGATATTCCCGCTGTGGAACTTGTTGGCTTTTTTGATCCGGATGATAACAATGCCCTTTCTGTAAGCACTAAATATGAATTGAAAAGATTTGAGAATGCCGAAGACCTGATCGATGCCTGTGATGCAGTTGATATTGTTGCGCCCACTCCTGCTCATTTTGATCTCTGTGTTGCCGCCATCCGTAAAGGAAAACATGTGTTTGTTGAAAAGCCACTTGCCAATACGATGGATGAAGCAAGGGAACTGGTAAAACTTGCCAAGGAAGCCAATATCAAATTCCAGGTGGGTCATGTTGAAAGATTCAATCCTGCTTTTCTTGCATTAAAAGAATATACTTTGCAACCCATGTTCATCGAAGTGCACCGGTTGGCGCAGTTCAATCCGCGTGGGACAGACGTCAGCGTTATCCTGGACCTGATGATCCATGATATTGATATTATACTCAATCTTGTCAACAGTAATGTAAATTATATCAGTGCCAATGGCGTTGCGGTAATGAGCGATACGCCTGATATTGCCAACGTTCGTATTGAGTTTGATAATGGTTGTGTTGCCAATCTTACCAGCAGCAGGATCAGTATGAAAAAAATGCGGAAGATGCGGTTGTTTCAGAAAGATGCCTATATCGGAATTGATTTCCTGGAAAAGAAAACGGAGATCATTAAACTGAATGCCCCCGGCGACAAAAACGTTTTTACATTTGATATCGATACCAACAATGGTAAAAAAACAATTGCCATTGCCAATCCGGTCGTGCAGGAAGTGAATGCTATTAAAATGGAACTGGAAGAATTTGTAAAGTCGATCAATAATAATACAGATACAGTAGTGAGCATCAGGGATGGATTCCGTGCAATGGATGTAGCGCATCAGATACTCGAAAAGATCAGCAAGTCGCAGCTAACTTAAGACCAATCAAGTACAAACTTTGAATCAACCCCGGATACATATACGATGGTATGCCTTAGGAGATTTTGTTGCTGCTGCTATTACGTGGCTCATCTTTTTTTACCTGCGGCGAAGTCTCTTGTGGCAGGACTTCACGCTTAACCGGAATTTTTTTATCGGCCTGGTTCTCCTCCCATTTTCATGGCTTGCACTGTACCTGCTGTTCGGTTTCTACAAAAATCTTTACTATAAATCCAGGCTCGCAGAATTTTTTAAAACACTGGCCTGCACTTTTATCGGATGCCTGCTGATCTTCTTTATTTTTTTACTGCATGATACCAAAACGGAAGAGAGTATTTATTACAAAGAATTTTTTTCATTGCTTGGTCTGCAGTTTTTTTTCACTTTTTATTTCAGGCTTCTTTTTCTGAACATCGCAAAGCGCCAGCTTTTCAGGCAGCGCGTTTTTTTTCCAACGCTGATCGTAGGTGCCGGCAACAATGCACGTAAACTTTATGCTGCCATTACCGGCAACAGGGAAAGAACCGGTTTCAACATTATTGGTTTTATCAATACCAATGGCTCTGTTGCAATGCCTGCGCATCTGAAGAATTTTGGAAGGCCCGGTGAAATAGACCGCGTGATAGCCGATAACCATATAGAGGAAGTGATCATTGCCATTGAAAAAAATGAACGCAGCCAGGTGGAAAAAATGCTTCAGCAATTAAGTGATAAGTTCATTAATATTAAGATTACACCGGATACTGTTGATATATTAAGCGGCGCACTTCAAACCAACAATGTTCTTGGTGTTCCATTGATCGATCTGCACAGCGGGCTATTGGCAGGCTGGCAACAGAATATTAAAAGATTGACGGATCTCGTGATTGCATCGCTGAGCATGATCGTACTTTCTCCATTGATGTTGTACACTGCGATACGTGTTAAGCTTTCCTCAAAAGGAAATATTTTTTATACCCAGGAAAGAATTGGATACAAAGGAAACAGTTTTTTAATTTATAAGTTCCGCAGCATGATCATCAATGCAGAACCTGCCGGGCCGCAACTCAGCAATGATAATGATGAACGCATCACGGCATGGGGAAAAACCATGCGCAAATGGCGGCTGGATGAACTTCCACAACTCTGGAATATTATAAAAGGAGAAATGAGCCTGGTTGGCCCAAGGCCTGAAAGAAAATTTTATATCGATCAGATCGTCGCACTGCATCCAGAATATAATTACCTGTTTAAAGTAAAACCAGGATTAAGCAGCTGGGGCATGGTACAGTTCGGTTACGCATCTACGATTGAAGAAATGATACAACGTATGCCTTACGACCTGATGTACGTGGAAAATGTATCACTGGCGCTGGATTTCAAGATCATGATCCATACAGTAAAGATCATCATGGCAGGGAAAGGAAAATAATTTAATTAAAAATTTAAGAATTAAGAGTTAAGAATTTTTTCATAGCATATCTTTATTAAGATATGAAAATATTAGATATTTGATATACTTAGCATAAATATCAATTCTTAACTCTAAACTCGTAACTTTCAATCAACCGTTCTTTTGAAAAAAATAGTCGCCATATTAATTCTGTTGTATTGTCAACTGTCAACTGCCAATTGCCAATCTACTTATTGGCAGCAGCAGGTTAATTATAAAATAGATGTAACACTCAATGATATAGAAAACACCCTGGATGGTTATGTGAAGATGGACTATTATAACAATTCGCCGGATACACTTCATTTTATCTGGATACATCTCTGGCCAAATGCCTATAAAAATGACCGTACTGCATTTACCGATCAGGTATTGGAGAACGGTAGTACCGATTTTTATTTTTCCGACAATGACAAACGTGGTTATATCAACCGTCTCGATTTTAAAGTAAATGGCGTTACTGCAAAAATGGAGGATCATCCGCAGCACCAGGACATTATCCGTGTAATGCTCGAACAGCCATTGGCACCACACAGTTCCTGCAAAATTGAAACGCCCTTTCATGTGAAACTGCCTTATCTTTTTTCAAGAAGCGGGCATGTAGATCAATCTTATCAGATCGCGCAATGGTATCCAAAGCCTGCAGTGTATGACAGTAAAGGCTGGCATGAAATCCCTTATTTAGACCAGGGCGAATTTTACAGTGAGTTTGGTAATTATGAAGTACAGATCAGTCTGCCAAAAAATTATATCGTAGCCGCAACCGGTGAATTGCAATCCGGAGAAAATGCTGCGGTAAATAACAATATTTTTACCGGTCCGGGGAAAAATAAAAAGGACAAAAATAAAAATATACAAGCGACAAAAAAAAGAACGGATATACCTCTTTCTGATAAAGAAATAAAAACACTTGTTTATAAACAGGATCATGTTCATGATTTTGCATGGTTTGCAGATAAACGTTTTATGGTTAAACGTGATGTCATCACATTGAAGTCAGGAAGAAAAATAAATGCTGCTGCTTATTTTCTTCCTGCAGAAAGTGATCACTGGAGCCGCAGCATGTCATTTATAAAAAATGCGATCCTTACCAAAAGCGACTGGCTGGGAGAATATCCTTATAATACCGTAAGTGTGGTTCAGAGCCCGAAGCCTGGAAATGGCGGCATGGAATATCCCACCATTACACTCATTTCAACAACGGCTGATGAAAAATCGCTCGACTATGTGATCAATCACGAAGTGGGACATAACTGGTTGTATGGAATACTTGCAAGTAATGAAAGGCTTCATCCATGGATGGATGAAGGCATGAACACGTATTACGATAACCGTTATGCCATGCAGTATTATGATAACGCCAATCTTGATATTGTGCAGCCCAAATCACAAAAGATAAAAAATAAACTGCCGGATGATTATCCAAAGATGCTGTTGAACACGGTCACTGAAATAAAAAAAGACCAACCAATTGAAACAGCGGCTGAAAACTTCAATGAATTCAATTATAATATCATTGCCTATTTCAAAACAGGTTTCTGGATGAAACAACTGGAAGATGAGATGGGCAAAAATATGTTCGACAGTTGTATGCATGAATACTTCCGTCGTTGGCAGTTTAAACATCCTTATCCCGAAGATTTTAAAAAAGTACTGGAAGAAGTAAGTGGCCATAACCTGGATGCGGTTTTTTCATTGTTGAATCAAAAAGGAAGCCTGACAAAAGAAAAAATAAAAAAAGACATCCGGCTCACTGCTTTTTTTAATTTAAAGGAAACGGACAGGCATCAGTACATTTCTGTTGCGCCCGCGATCGGTTATAATTTTTATGATAAGCTGATGCTGGGATTGTTCATACACGATTACCAGTTGCCGTTACCAAAGCTGGAGTTTGTTGCTGCGCCGATGTATTCGGGCACCAGCAAGTCTTTTAACTGGCTCGGCAGGGTTGGCTATAACTGGTATCCCGGCAACAATGGCCGGCACATTGAACTTGCTGTGGGCGGCGAATCTTTTAATACCAATATTTATATTGACAGTACTCTAAAAAAGAATTATCTCCGTTTTACAAAGCTGGTCCCTTCACTGAAATACGTTTTTGCCAATAAAGATCCGAGAAGTAAAATCACAAAATTTATACAATGGAAAACTTTCCTGATCAAAGAAACGCAATTGCATTTTGAAAGAGATACAAGCAATCAATTTGACATTATTTCTTATCCCGAAAAATCGCGGTACCTGAACCAGCTTCGGTTTTTGGTGGAGAATCACCGTGTGCTGTATCCATATCGTGCCGAACTGCAGGCTGAGCAGGCAAAAGATTTTGTGCGGCTGACCTTTGAAGGAAATTATTTTTTCAACTATGCAAAAGGCGGTGGCATGAATATAAGATTCTTTGCCGGAAAATTCTTTTACCTGGGTGACAAGACCTTTACCAAACAATTTGAAACAGATCCCTATCAATTGAATATGACGGGACCGAAAGGATATGAAGATTATACTTACAGCAATTATTATGTGGGAAGAAATGAGTTCAAAGGACTTTCGGATCAACAGATCATGATCCGTGGTGGTGGATTTAAAGTGCGTTCGGATTACCTGAGCAGTAAGATTGGCAAAACAGATGACTGGCTTTCGGCTGCAAATTTTACAACCAGTATTCCTGATAAAATAAATCCGTTGAGCCTGCTGCCTTTCAAACTGTCTGTAAAAATATTTGCAGACATCGGTACATATGCAGAGGCCTGGAAAAAAAATGCGCAGACCGGAAGATTTATTTATGATGCCGGCGTACAGGTATCTTTTTTCAAAGATGTATTGAATATATATATACCACTGCTTTACAGCAAAGTGTATAGAGATTATTTTCTGAGCACGATACCGGAAGGAAGATTTGCAAAAGTAATTTCTTTCAGTATCGATGTACAGCGTTTCAATTTAAGAAAACTC
>JBDUCW010000037.1:0-36187 GCA_040003235.1 Ferruginibacter sp.
TTCGGGCGCTACCACCTCAAAGTAGTGCGTCTACCAATTTCGCCATCGCCGCATACTTAAATTGTGGCGGCAAAAATAAGTGAATTGTTTACACAAAAAAAATCCACTCTTAATTGAGTGGATTTTTAATTCGTTTAAGACAAACTTTTTATTGTGGTATCAATACCTGGTCAATTTTATGGATCACCCCGTTCAGGTAATGCTGGTCACTCGTGCCGCTGGGCGCTGGTGTTGGGTTAATCAGAATATTTGCAGGGGTTGCATTGGCAAGTCCTTTTACAGTTGCTGCCGTAACTCCCGTTGCGCCAAATGTTGCCTGCAGTGTAACACCTGGATGAACCGCTACTGCTGAATTCAATAATGTTGGATAAGCAGTCGGCGTAGTTGGAAAATTTACTGTGAATGCTCTTCCGGGTCTCAATATCCTGGAACCGACAGGAAGTTTTTCTCCATTATCGAAAATATGATATACAATAATTCCTTTTACAACAGTCGCGGTCAATGAACTATATAAAAGAGCATTACTGAAAACATTTGGGGTTGAAGCGAATGCAGCAGCCTGGGCCTGTGCGAATGAAAGCGGAACGCCCTGCGCAACCAATGCCTGCGTGATCTGGAAGGTCAATGTCTGTTGAAAAGCAAGATTGGTTGGTGCGAACACTGTAAAGTTTGCTCCAATATTATTTAGTGCCCCAATAAGACTGCTGGGAGATGTTGATGCTACACCACTGTCTGCTCTTATGATAGCAGCTTTTAAATAAGTCATGTCCGGATCTACACTGATCCTGTCCCATAAATATTGACTTGGCGGAGCAACCACCAATGGAACTTTATGTATCACACCATTCGATGCTAAAATATCTACTGCGGTAAGGGGTATATTATTTACCCAGAAATTAGATCCTCTCCTGCTTGGAAAAGTAGTAAGCCTCAATAAAGAACTTAATGTTGGTGCAGGATTATAAATGGTTGGGTATTGAAAATTCGGAAAATAAGTGGGGATGCTTGCTGATGTAACCGTTTGTGGTATGATATGATAACTTACCAGCGGTGTGATAGTAGTAACAGGTAAAGCTGCTACGGCAGCGGCAGTAATTCCTGATGCAGTCATTGCAGCATCATCCGGCAGGAATAAAGTGAACCTGAGATTGGTAGCTGATAATGTTGGCAGCAATCCTGCTTTTGTAACAGCTGCTTTAAAGATCGAATAGTTCGGATCATTCAATATAGTTGCAATGGTAGACGTACCTGCAGGTGCTGCCTGTGGTATTGCGGTCGGATCTTCAGGTACCTTGTTACAGCTTGCAAGCACAAATAATAATCCTGCTGCAGCGATGGCCAGGCCCTTTATTTTATTATATATTTTCATAACGATTTTTTTATTAATGACTGATTATTCCTGATGATTAATAGATATTGTAACCGAACGCTACATAATAAAGTCCGCCCACTACCGAGTTACCTGCACCATTGGTATAGTACTGGTTCAGCATATTGTTTGCACCGATCTTGATCACTGATTTCGTTGAAGGCAGTTTATAACTGAACTGTGCATCCAGTGTGGTAACATCCGGTATATCAGCATTGGTAAAATCTCCTTCATAATAAAAACCTTTCTGCCAACGGTAGGTAACGTTGAAGCCGAGCCGCTTCTGGTAACCGAAAGCACTATTGCCCAGCGTTATGTTGGTACGGTATCTTGGCGCACTGAATGAAGCTTTAAATCCAACAGGAACATCTTTTAATGTATCAGAAGAAAGATTGGCGCTGATCACGAAATTACTTGGCAACTTGTAATCCAGTCCGATACCAAAACCATAGGTTTTAACTTTTGAAGTGGTATTTACCGGAACAGAAAAAATATTTCCTACGTTGCTGGCAGGAACATTATTCGCCAACGCTGTAATAACACTTGCTGCTGTACCATCCGTTGGCTGTATCAGCAATGTGCGGGTAAGGAAATCCTGGTAGATGCCATAATATGCATACACATCAACCAGTAATTTACCACCTGCCAGCAAACCTTTATATCCTATCTCATAGGTGTTTACTGATTCCGGTTTAAATTCACTGAATTGATATTGACTGGTTACACCTGGTAATGCACTCAGTTCAAATGTTGGTTTTGTTGTCAGCTGGTAAAAACTTTTGAAGCTTTCCACTCCTCCCAGTAATCTTGTATTGGAACCAATATTCAGATTGATCCATTGCTGCTGTGTACTTGGAAAACGATAAGCGTTCTGATAACTCAACCGGATATTATTATTTTCTGCCACTTTAATAACTGCAGTAAGTCTTGGTGTGAATTTTCCTTTGAAATTCTGATTCTTGTCATAACGGCCGCTCACAGTAAATTTAAGACGGTCATCAAGAAATTTTTTCGTTGCCTGAACATAAGCACCGTATTCATTGATGCCGATCGTTCCGGTGCTGTCTGCAAACAAAGTTCCTTCACTGTTCAGTACATATCTTTTAAAGTTTGCACCAACCAGTATATCTGCAAATTTTCCGGTTACGGAAGAAAAATTATATTGGCCTTCTGTGTTATACAGATCTGTTTTATCTACAAACAAACCACCGCCTTTTACAATCGGTAAACTTCTTACCTGGTCAAATATGGATTTGAATTGTGCGCTTCCCGCAACGGGTCTTCCTACATCAGCAGCAGCACGTGCCTGTTGCTGTGCATCAAAATCTGTTAATCCATTCAATCTTAATCCTAAATAATTCTGCGCATATTGCGAGAACCAACCGGTGCTTCCACCACTTGGTTTCCATGCTTCATTGAATAGCCTTGTTGTGATCGTTGCATTAAAACTTTCACCGGCATTTTCCTGCGTCGTATAAGTGCGCAGCATCCAGTTCTTATGATTCAATTCAAATTTATATTGTCCTACTTTTAATTCTTTCAGACTGTAACGGTCACTACCGGTATAAACAGTATTGCCTGTTCCCCAATAACCTGAAAGCACTGCTTCAATGGCATTGGTAATTTTGTAATGAAAGGCAGCAGATATTTTATAATTGATGGTATTGGGATTTACTACATCTTTTTCGGCATAACCTGTACGGGATACATTGATGGGTCTTCCACCGTTCAGTGTATCAATAAAATTTCTAAGGAAGGGCGCCTGCAATGCAAGTGGGTTTAATACATTCGTCCTGATATCAATTGTAGTTTCATCACCATATACATTTACGCCATCATAATTGGGATCGGTAGCCCGGTTACCATCAATGATCTTTCCATCTGTACCATTGCGGAGATAATTGCGGTAATCGCTGCCCAGCCAGTCTTTGGCAGCAACAAGTTCTGTTCCTATTTTGAAGGCAAATTTTTCACTCACTTTTTTTGCCCAGCGCATTGACCAGTTACTGTACGGAGAAGTAGGACGATAACGCTGATCAACATTCATAACGCCTTCTTTTACCTGGAAAGAAAGACCCTGGTATTTAAAAGGATTTTTACTGTTGATCAATATTGTTCCGTTCATACCACCCGGACCATACAGAGCTGAAGAAGCACCTGGTAATAATTCCACATTGTCTACATCCAGTTCGGTTAACCCGATCACCCCGCCCACAGAAAAATTTAATCCGGGCGCCTGGTTATCCATTCCATCCACGATCTGGTTAACACGTGTACTGCCACTACCGTTGAAACCACGTGTGGTTGGCGTTTTAAACGTAAGGGAAGAAGTAGTAACATCCACGCCTTTGAGGTTAGATAAAACATCATAATAACTTACAGCCGGAGAATTCCGGATCGTAGCGGCTGTTACCCTTTCAATAGAAACGGGTGATTCCAATATTCTTGTTGCAACTCTTGTTGCTGAAACCACAATATCCTGGCCCAGTGTAGAAGTTGGTTTCATGCTGATATTAACTGCGGCGCTGCCGGTAACTGTAATTTCCTGTAATTCAAATCCAACGGAAGAGAGGATCAGTGTGACCGGAAGTTTTTTTACAACTACGGAAAAATTTCCTTTGTCATCTGTGAAAGTGCCCTGGTCACCGCCTTTAACGGTTACAGAAACGGCCGATACCACTTCATTGCTGGCACTGTTCTTCACATTCCCGCTGATCGTTACTGATTGTGCTACTGCAGCCATGGTAAAAAGGTTAGCCAACACCAAAGCAACCAGATAGCTTTTAATAATTCTCATATCGCAAGTTTTTGTTTTAAAGATTTGGCAAAATAAGCATTGTTATTTTGTCATAAAAATTTAATTTATAACGCTTTGTTGAAATCTTCAGCCTTTGAGAGCCCTATAATTTAAGTGTCTGTATTAATTTAGCAGCATGTCAACATATCAGTTTCCGAATCAGACCGGTTTTTATAAAGGCAAGGTAAGAGATGTTTACAGTATCGGCAATGACCTGTTGCTGATGATCGCGAGCAACCGCATTTCCGCATTTGATGTGGTACTTCCCCGCCCTATACCATTTAAAGGACAGGTTTTAAACCAGATAGCTGCATATATGCTGGATGCAACCAAAGACATCTGTCCTAACTGGTTACTCGAAAGTCCTGCACCAAATGTAAGTATCGGAAAAAGATGCGAGCCTTTTAAAATTGAAATGGTGGTGAGAGGGAATTTAACCGGTCATGCGTGGAGGACGTATTCATCCGGTAAAAGAATATTATGTGGCGCGGCAATGCCTGATGGAATGAAAGAAAATGATGCTTTCCCAAATCCTATTATTACACCCAGTACAAAAGCAGCTGCAGGTCATGATGAAGATATCAGTAAAGCAGAGATCATTGCGAATGGCCTGGCTACCGCCGAAGAATGGCAGGTGCTGGAAGATTATACACTCCGGCTTTTTGCCAGAGGAAAAGAAATTGCTGCGAAGCAAAATTTGATTTTAGTAGATACAAAATATGAATTCGGAAAGATCGGTAATGAAATATTTTTAATGGATGAAATTCATACACCCGATTCTTCAAGATATTTTTATGCAGATGGATTTGAAGAAAGACAGGCAAGTGGTGAAAGACAGAAACAACTCAGTAAAGAATTTGTGCGTGAATGGCTTATCGAAAATAATTTTATGGGCAAAGAAGGTCAGACCGTTCCTGTGATGACTGACGAATGGGTGGATACGATCAGCAAAAGATATATTGAGCTCTATGAAAAAGTGATCGGGAAAAAATTTGTGCCGGAAGAGTTGAGTGCTGAAGAAACAGAGCAGCGGATTTTAGATGCGTTGAAACGTAAAACGTAATACGTTCTACGTAATACGTTTTACTTCTTCATATACATCACTTCCTTCACCAGCTTCACCGTCCTTGGAACATCCGGTAAATACAATGCAACAAGATTGGGTGCATAATGCATTGGTGCATCAACACTGGTAATGCGGCGGATGGGGGCATCCAGATAATCAAAACCTTCTTTCTGTATGCGGTAAGTTATTTCAGAAGAAACAGAAGCAAACGGCCATTGCTCTTCCACGATAACCAAACGGTTTGTTTTCTTTACACTTTCCAGAATGGTGAACCAATCGAGCGGGCGGATTGTTCTGAGATCGATCACTTCTGCTTCAATGCCTTCCTTTGCCAATTCTTCTGCAGCACCAAGCGCTACTTTCATCATCTTATTAAAAGAAACGATCGTTACATCTTTACCTTCTCTTACTACTTTACATTGACCGATCGGAATTAAATATTCTTCTTCAGGCACATCACCTTTCTCTCCATACATTACTTCACTTTCCATAAAGACAACAGGATCGTCATCGCGGATAGCGCTTTTCAATAAACCTTTTGCATCGTATGGATTGGAAACAGAAATGACTTTTAATCCGGGAATATTTGCATACAGACTTTCAAAAGCAGTAGAATGCTGTGCACCAAGCTGGCCGGCACTTCCATTGGGCCCGCGGAAAACGATCGGGCAACCCACCTGGCCACCGCTCATCGCCAGCATTTTAGATGCAGTGTTCAGTATCTGATCCAGTGGCAATACCGCAAAGTTCCAGGTCATGAATTCTACAATGGGACGAAGACCGTTCTGAGCAGCACCCACTGCGATCGCAGTAAAGCCAAGTTCAGCAATAGGTGTGTCAATCACTCTCTTTTCACCGAATTCATCCAGCATTCCCTGGCTCACTTTATAAGCGCCATTGTATTCGGCTACTTCTTCACCCATTAAGAAAACTCTTTCATCCCGCCTCATTTCTTCCTGCATGGCTTCTCTTAATGCTTCCCTGAACGCTATCTGTCGCATGTGCTGATTTTGTTTTTTTGTGGGGCAAATTTATTATATCAGGGGCAGACGAACAAATACGTTTTCAGTTATAGGTTTTACGTTATAAAGCTTGAAGCATGATACCACCAACAGGAATTAATTTTCAAAAAAATGTAATTTTGCTGCTTCGCGATCTGAGCAAAAAATTGTCCATTATACTTCCCTCCGCATTCCTTCTCCTTCAGGAGAAGGGTTGGGATGAGGTTAGTTCATCACTTCTGCCAGCTTCTCATACAATTTTTTTCCCAGTAGGTTTTTGGCAATGATGATCCCGTCTTTATTAATGAGCACATTGCTTGGGATCGCTTTGATATAATAAGTTTCTGAACTTGCATTGCCCCATCCTTTCAGATCACTTGCATGCAGCCAGGTAAGTCCGTCTTTGTTGATGGCACCTGTCCATCTTTCTTTTTTATTATCATAGCTCACGCCGAAGATTTCGAAGCCTTTGTTTTTATATTGATTGTATGCTTTTACCACATTCGGATTTTCTTTGCGGCAGGGACCACACCAGCTGGCCCAGAAATCTACCAGCACTACTTTTCCTTTCAATGAAGAAAGACTGATCTCATTTCCGCTGGTGTCGGTTTGTTTTATATCCGGAGCAGGCATACCAACGGCAACTGTTTTATAAACATCCAGCATTTTTTTTACATTCGTACCGGTGGCAGATTTTTTTACTTCGGGACTGAGCATGTTATACAAGGGTTCTACTTCATCAGCTTCAGCATAATAACCGAAGTTCTGTTCAATGGCCATGGCACCGCGTAACGATGAAGGATTTTTTCTGATGAACTCCCCTACTACTTTTCTTTTAGCAGTTGTTACTGCCATGTCAAGATCATCAAGACTATCCATTACGCGTTGATTTTTATTTTTGTCTGCTTCGTCATATAATTTGCCATTCCTGTCTTCCCAGCTGCTAACGTCTTTCATCATCGACTTAAACTGCTTGTTGTCATCATTCAGACTGGAACCTTTGATCAGCACATTTTTCAAACTATCCCCCGTACCTGTGATCAGAATTTTTGCAGGCTCAACATAAAAAGAAAGAATATTGTCATTGAAACTTCCATCAAATCTTTTAAATGAAAGATAAGCAGCCGAAGGTTTTTCAGCTGTTCCTTTAAAACTGAATTTTCCATTGCTGATAACAGCAGAATCTTTTTTCGGCTCTTTTTCTCCGGGAATGATCAGGTACATTTTCCCCGATGGCATTTTGGTAAAACTGCCTTCAATACTGAATGCATTATTGGATTGGGCTATGGCAACTGCTGAACTGAACAGGGCAGTGATTAAAAGAATTTTTTTCATTTTTAAAAATTTGAATGCCGAAGATAATTCATTTCAGCAAAAGGTATTTACCGTCTGCAAAGAATCTGCCCCGCAGTATTCATAAAAAAACTGCGGCAACATAGTCCGCAGTTCTTTCTTTATTCATAGCTATCGATCTTATTTATTTTATTCCCGCCACATTTAATGAACCGATCATAGAACTATTATACCTGCTGTGATAAGGATGCTGACCAACAGCAGTAACTACCATACTGAACGATTGGCCGGGCTGGATATCGCCGCTGTCAAAGCTTTCATCATCCGCAGTTACGGTTTGTACGGTGGCCTCATCATTCTGCCAGGTAACTGTATATCCGGCAACAATGTTTACAACCCGCGGATTAAAAGAACCGTTTGTTATCTGTACGGTCATATTACCATTATTGGGTTCTGTGCTCCGCATGTCTGCAGTTGTTGAAGTCATATCCGGACTTACATTTTCTTTTTTGCATGAACTCATAAAGCCTGCAAGAAATATCGTTGTGGCTATTACCACGTAATTAATCTTTTTCATAAAATTCTTTTTTAAGTGTATTAAAATTCTTAACCTCTGTCCGTTGATAGGTTTTCAAAGATGATGCCACCGGCTTGATTTTGCCGTTTATTATGGTTAATGAAAAAAATTGTAGAAAAAAAGCAGCGGAAGAATTTTCGCTGCTTTTATAAATTAAGTGTATTCTAAAAATTGCCAGTAAAAATTACCAGTTGTGTGGAATAAAAGCAGCTTACGAAAAATAACATTCAATTACAATAATGAACACATGTATTTTTTATTGGGGAAAATAAACTACTTAAAATAAATTCTCAATCACCATTGCACTGGCTCCGCCGCCGCCATTACAGATTCCGGCAGCACCATATTTTGCTTTGTTTGATTTCAGCACATTAATAAGTGTAACAATAATTCTTGCACCACTGGCACCCAATGGATGACCGATACTGACTGCACCTCCATGTACATTTACTTTTGCAGGATCCAGTTTCATGCGCCTGCTGTTTTCAATTCCAACTACCGCAAAGGCTTCATTGAGTTCCCAATAATGGACATCCTCCATTTTTAAGCCTGCCTTTGCAACTGCCTTCGGCACAGCTACTGCAGGTGTAGTAGTGAACCATTCGGGCGCCTGCTCTGCATCCGCATAACTTAATATTTTTGCAATGGGTTTTAATCCCAGTTCTTCTGCTTTTTCTTTACTCATTAATAAGAGTGCGGCCGCACCATCATTCATAGTAGAAGCGTTGGCTGCGGTAACGGTACCATCTTTGGTAAAAGCTCCTTTGAGCTCAGGTATTTTTTCAAATTTTACATTGAAGGGTTCTTCATCAATTCCAAACAAAACAGGCTCTCCCCTGCGTTGAGGAATTGACACCGGCACAATTTCATTTTCAAATTTTCCTTCTTTCGCTGCAGCCTGCGAACGCTGATAACTCTGTACTGCAAACGCATCCTGTTCTTCACGTGTTATACCACAGGTGGAAGCACAAAGTTCTGCTGCATTGCCCATTGCTTTGCCATCGTATACATCAGTAAGACCATCTTTGGCGAGTCCGTCTTCCAGAATAGTATTTCCGTATTTATTTCCCCAACGTTGCTTTGAATTATAGAATGGTACATTGCTCATGCTTTCCATTCCACCGGCAATGACAATATCTGCATCACCCAACAAAATACTTTGCGCAGCCTGGGCAATTGCTTTCATTCCGGAAGCACATACTTTATTAATAGTAGTGCAATTCACTTCATTTGGTAAACCGGCAAATTTAGCAGCCTGCCTTGCAGGAGCCTGTCCCAGCCCGGCCTGTATTACACATCCCATTAATACATCCTGAACCTGTTCTGCTTTAATCCCGGCTTTATCTACTGCGCCCTTTATGGCCACGGCACCCAGTTGTGTTGCAGAAAAATCTTTAAGTGTACCGCCGAAACTGCCGATGGGTGTACGGACCGCGGAAATGATATATACTTCTTTCATATGAGTTGAGATTATGAGACTTTTTATAACAGTACAATCTTGAGTACAAAGATAAGTATTAAAAAAGACCGCAGCAATTTCACCACGTAGACAGCAGGCAACGTATTGAGGAGAAATATCTCCGTAAACAATAAATTGAAGGCAGATCAGTATAAAAAATATTGTTTTCAATATGGCACAATAGCTGTCTTATAAGAGTAACCTGATTAAATCGTTAGCAGCAAATTGATCTTATCATTTAAAAACAATTTGTATGAAACAGTATAAACTTATTTTGATCATTGCCATTCTCTTCAGTTGCAATATCAGTTACAGTTCCGGATTAAATTTCAAAGCGCAATATAATAATACAGCACCAGGCGGAATTATTTCATTCAAAGCTGCACTCGTAAACAACAGCCAGATTTTACTTTCATGGAATACAGCTGTTGGTATAACTAATAGTGGCTTTGATGTAGAGAGACAGGATGCTTCCGGTGTATGGCAAAAAATAGGATTTGTAAAATCTGGTTATGATGATCGCAGCAATACCGGATATGAATTTACAGATGCCGCCCCTTTGAAAGGAAGTAATTATTACAGGTTGAAGTTTACAAATCCTGATGGTAGTTTTGGTTATACAGATAATGTAATGCTTGAATACCGCAAGAGTATGCTTGGCTATTCTTTTCAGAATTATCCCAATCCATTTACAACAAGTACTACTATCCGTTATGAAGTGTTAACTAAAGGTCAGGTCAGGATTGCAGTGTTTGATATGAACGGAACGGAAGTTGAATTGCTCGTGAACCGCATTGATGAGCCGGGTATTCATACCGTTCAATGGAATGCGTTCCGTAATCAACCCGGAACTTATATATACAGGATTATTACCCAGGATGATAATATAACACAAACGATGATCAAGCACTGATCGACATTTTTTATTTATTTCTTTTGCAGATAATAGAAAAATAAACATAATACTTTCAACGTTTATAGCAATAGTACCAGCAGGAATTGCGTGTTTTCACGATGTTACATGCGTAGAACTATTCAAGTTTTACAGAGAATAATATTTACGTGCTTTAATTGCGTGTTCCGGCAATATATTTGAAGTTGATCGCCAAATCCAATCGAATGAAAAATAAACAACCCTCTCTCCGCTTTTGCATTTTAATGGATCTTGCAGGATGTGCAACTTATATCATTCCGGGTTTTGGAGAACTCGCAGATATTATCTGGGCACCCATTTCAGCCATTACATTTTTTTTCAGCTTCGGCGGAAAAGCAGGAATGCAGGGAGCAATGTTCAATCTCGTTGAAGAAATATTGCCGGGTACTGACTTCATTCCAACATTTACCATCATGTGGCTGATTCAGTACAGCAGGAAATTAAAGATGTCAAAAAATATTGAATTCTCTCATTGATGGTTTTGTTAAAGCGCTGTTCATAAAATATTTTTCGTGATGTATTTTTTATCTTTAGGATAATGAAATCACTCAGAGAAAAAATTTTATGTCTGTCTGCTCTGGTTTTTATTCTTGTGATCATAATTAGTTGCTGCTCTGTCAGCAAAGATCCTCAACGAAGTACGATCAGGAAATTACAGAAAGGCATCCTTAAAGAAGATACCAGTTTTATTTATCAACTACCTTATGCAACCGGCACTTCACATTTACTGGTGCAGGGCTACTTCAGTCATTTTTCTCATAAAGACCGTGCTGCACTTGATTTTAAAATGCAACGCGGCACTAAAATAATGGCCGCAAGAGCTGGTATTGTTGTCCGCGTAAAAAAGGATGGCGATAAAGGCGGATGGAATAAAAAGTACCGGCCTTATGGTAATGTCATCGTCATTCAACATAATGATGGTACAAGGGCTGGTTACTGGCATCTTCAGTTTAATGGTGCGCTGGTTAATGTCGGAGATACCGTTCAGCAGGGGCAGTTGATCGGGTTAAGCGGCAAAACGGGTTATACATTATTTCCTCATTTACATTTTATTGTGTGGAGAACCGGCGATAACAGGCAATGGCGCCAGGTTGCTACAAGATTTAAAACGGCTGCCGGTCCCCGTTATCTTAAGCCTTTGAAGAAGTATAGGAAGCTATAAGTTATAAGTTGTAAGTAAAAAAAAGCCGCCATAGAAATGGCAGCCTTGTTTTGAATGTCCCGTTCTGTAAAAAGTTTATCCCCCCAGATAATCTTTTACTTTTTGATTTCAGTGATCGTCTATCAGTTTTAATCCCATCATTATTATTTGTTTGATGCTGCAAAAATAATTTCTACCAAGGTCTCTCACAATACCACGATGTGGTATCAGCCATACAACTTTGTGGTAATATTTATTCAGCTTGCCGGAGACTATTTAAAAAGTGGGCATTTTTCACTACAGAATGAGGTATTTAAAAAAAATGGGAGCGGCAGCGTTTCGCTGTCATATTGCGCTGCTACAGGATTAAAGGCGCTGGCACAATATTAGTTTGGTACCCATAACTATTATTAATTAAAAATACATTTAAATGAAAAAAGCATTTTTAATATTGCTCGTAGTTTTTATGAGCACTGTTTCATTTTCGCAGGTAAGGGCGAAAATCGTTTTAGGACACCATCCTGTTCATCACAGGTATCATCGTCAGTATCATCGTGTATACGTAGCACCCCGTCCGGTTTATCATCATCCTTACAGACGACATCACAGAAGAAATGGAGTTGTGCTAAAAGCAAATCTTTAATTACAAAGAATTCCCAAAGAAAAATAAAATTGTCCCGGTTATAAATGCCGGGACAATTTTTTTAGCCTGAAACAGGCGAAATAATTTTTAATGTAATTTAAAAGCGGGTGACCTTACGGTTAAGGTTGATCTCACCAGATTCAGCGGACTGAATATATCCAATGCACCTGTTCCTATTATCGCATTGCTGCCCTGGTTCATACTGAAACTTCCAAGCGAATGAGTTCCAAGATTGGTCTGCGTAAAATTGAGTACCCCGGAAGAATCTGCAATAACCATATTAGAAGTGGATGATCCTGTGAAGGTACCGGTACCTCTTACTACATTATTCAAGGTAAGTGTATTATTATTTAAATTAACCGTATTGGCTCCTCTTATCATTAATGGTCCGATAGATATATTGCCCGGCAATACAGGCTGGTTGGCACCTGAAGTAGCAATTACAATATCAGCACCACTGGGTGGTACACCCGCTGAACTCCAGTTGCTGGCTGTACCCCATGTAGTATTGGTTGTTCCGAACCAGGTATAACTATCGAGTGCGGCAACCGGCGTAACGGATCCTGTTGATAAGGTCCTTGCACTGTCATCATAAAGTACTGAAGTTGGAGTGAAGGATAAATAATAGCTCAATGCATTTCCTGTAACAGGAATGCTTAATCCATTGCCTGCATATGAAAGTGTACCGGCTCCCCAATCAAAAAAACAAATCGTTGTATCCTGCCCGGCCGATGCACCTTTTACATGCACTACTACCGGTCCTCTGAAATAAGTAACATTAGATCCGCCACTTCTTGTTTGTGTTCCCATCTGCAATACCAGTTCATTGGCAGCAGGGCTGTTCCATCTTACGTTATTGATCGGATTACCCACACCGCCAACAGCTGTAGCACCGGATCCTGAACCACCTACATAATCCGTAAAGAAAACAGAAATGTCTTGTCCCAATACTGCATTAAAATAATTTTTTAAAGAATCTGTAGTTGCGGACCTGCCATGCATGGATGTCTGATAATTGGTCAATGCCTTAAAAAATTTAGTGTCCCCACAAATAGAGCGCAGCATAGACACAACCATGCTCCCACGCTGGTAAACAGTTGAACCATAACTGCTGGTCCAGATCAGATCGGAGTTGGTCATACTTGAATTGGGTATCCATGCACTTGCGGTTGTAAGGGCAAGTGCAGAATTTTTAAACCCGTTCCTGGTGGCATATGGATTGATCCCCAGTGACGGAACTAATTCACCCGCCAATGATTCACTATAACTTGCAAATCCTTCTGCCAGCCAGAGATCGTTCCAGGTACTGAACGTTACATTATCACCAAACCATTGATGCATCAGTTCGTGAGAAAGTGTTGTAAGACTTTGAATAGAACCCGATGCAATACCTGAGAAAGTCTGGTGTTCCATTCCTCCTGCACCTAACAACCCTTCATAAAAACCGTGCTTCTCATTTTTAAAAGGATAGTCTCCAAATTTAGAACTGAATGCACTTACTACCAGATTGATTTTATCAAGCGACGTAAGAATTGAGTTGTATTGTGTTCCGGTTCCTGTTCTTTTTAAAAGATTATAAACGACAGGTGTTGGCGTACCGTTGACATCTGCCGTACGGTAAAATCTCGCAAACCTTGCTACACATACACACACAAGATAGGACGGCGTTGGATACCTGTTTTTAAAAGTGAAATAACGGCTGTTGCCGATAATAGTTGAATCAGTCATCTTGCCATTACATGCTGCCCAAAACGTATCAACGGCCACCGGCCCCCATGGCGTACTGATGGTAATATCCATTGAATCGATCTTATCCTGCATATCTGCTTTACAGGGCCACCAGTCACGGTCTTCATAAGATTCAGATAAGGTCATGATATAATTTCCTGCGGCAGTGGTACTTCCTTTCTGATAACCTTCAGCAGCACCCGAAACGCCCGGAGGTGCGCCCCGGTAAAATATTATTACGGAATCAATAAAGCCAAGCGGAAGTGTTACACCCAATGGAATTGAAAAAGTATTGCCCGACCAGGTAATGGTTTTCTTTGCTCCGCGAAATAAAACCGAATCCACGGTCATTACTGAATTCAGATCAAAATTAATTGAAGTAACGCCGGCGATAATGGTTTTGAAATTTGTTTGCACAGAACCACGGATATATTTTACAGATGAATCCGGATTGATGCGCCAGAATATTTTGTGGTAGATAACGTCAATATTAGAACCTGTAAGACTTTGTCCAGTGCTCAGGGGAGAGTAATTATTAGGTACTTGCAGTTTTGCCGGATCATACCCGTTGCGGTGATAGGAAGAGTTCTCCTGGGCAGCAGACCTCAGGCCAGTGAATACAAAAATTAAAATGAAGGGTAATAAATGCCTGTTCATGCAGTGGGTTTTCGATATCAGATATTATAAGGACGTATTCTAACGTACTTTTTCTTATTTTATTACATAGCAGGTTGGCCGTTAACAAAATATGACTGAAAAATTCCCAATGAGGTACCCTTTTCTCTCAACTTAACCGCAAAGATTTTATTGCCCAAGCCATTCCTTGAATCCGTTGACACGGTCACGGCTAACGATAGTCGCAGCAGTACTGGCAGGCTGCATCTCAACTTTCAATCTTCCGCCAAGCCAGGTATGAACTTTTTTAACCGCATCAATATTGACTAACAAGTGGCGGTTAATGCGGTAAAAACGGGTGGGTTGTAATTGTTCTTCGAGTTGTGAAAGATTATTTTCGAGCAGGTATTTATTGTTGCTGAAATCTACCGCGTAACAGAGCTTGCCATCAGCATAACAGAAAGCAGTAGCCTCTGTTTTTAAATAGCTGAATTGCTGCCCTCTTTTGATAAGCAGTCTTTCTCTGAACCTGGGACTGTTCATCTCCTGAACAACCTTCATTATTTTTTCAGTAAACAGATTTTCGTTGCGGTTGTGTAACTGACGGTATTTCTCTACTGCTGCACTGAGTTCTTTTTCGTCAACAGGTTTCAGTAAATAATCAATACTGTTTACTTTAAATGCTTTTAATGTATACTGATCAAACGCGGTTGTAAAGATCACCGGAGCTTTTACAATCCCCTCCCGAAAAATATCAAAGCTCAAACCATCACCCAGTTGTATATCCATAAAAATAAGATCGATATCAGCAGCGCTGCGCAGATATCTTACTGAAGTATCAACACTATCGAGTATCTGCAATACCTGGATATCAGTGCTCATATTGCGAAGCATGCTTTGAAGCCTTGCGGCAGCCGGTACTTCATCTTCGATAATGATCACATTCATATTATCTGTTTAATTAAACAACATACAATTATAAGGGATCAGGATTTGATCAACGGAATGGAAACGGTAAAATGCTCACCGCTTTCTGTTACGGTCACTTCATTATCGCCAAGTAATTTATATCGGTTACGGATATTATCAAGACCGATCCCGGTTGATTCATTCGGCTGATTTTTGATCTGCAGATTATTGCTCACCAGAAGGTGGCCGTTCTCTGCAAACACTTTTATCGTCAAAGGTTTTTCTGACGAAGCAATATTATGTTTGATGGCATTTTCCATAAGGAGCTGTAAAGAAAGCGGAACGATACGCTGATTCAGTTTATCAGCGGGAACATCAATACTGATATCGATATTATTCCCGAACCTGGTCTTTAATAAGAAAGCATAAGCTTTCAGCACCTCCAGTTCTTCTTTCATCAAAATACTTTCTTCATCTTTTACTTCCAGGATATGACGGTATATTTTTGAAAGCTGCTGAACAAAATCAACAGCCTGTTTTGGCTGATCCGGAATGATGGAACACAACGTATTTAAATTATTGAAAAGAAAATGCGGGTTTACCTGTGTCTTCAATGCATTCAATTGCGCATGGAGATTTTCTCTCTTCAGTGTTTCTTTTTCTTCTACCGATTTACGGAGCTCACTCATAAAATAAATGCTTTCATAAATGGCAATGATCATGATGGTGCAGAAGATGGCAGCTGAATTGGTATTGATGAGCGTATCCGTTCTGAAATGCCCGCCTTTACTGGCTTTGAAAATAATATCATCAGCAATATAACCAAGCAGGTTATTGCCGATAACAGTAAAAAGAAACATGCAGAGCGATTGAATGGCCAATCTTTTTCTTACATCCTGAAACAAAGGATACCGGCGCCGGCACCAGACCATGATCGCACGGTCGCCCATCCACAATAAAATGGTAATGCCAAGCGTGATCACAAATTTATCCCAGGTAAAATATGGAATGCGGTTGAAACGGCAGCCGGAAAAAACGATCGGTATAATGAAACTTAAAACTGGTATTGCGAATAACATTACCAGCCGGTCGTCAAATCCTATTTTGCAGTTAGTCCGCCTCATTTGGTAAAGTTATATTGGCAAGATAATCAATGTTCAATATTCAACTGCTATTGACTTTATCAGAATGAACACAGATTTTTTAAGACCCAGGTAAACTAATCAGGATTTTCGAATCTGTATAAATCATAAAGATCTTAATCATCAGCGTTCTTTTTTTCGATCTGCAACGCGCAATAAAAAATTATTTTGTATTCCTGTTATTAAAAACATCTACAGCATCTTTCAGCAAAGCAATATCAGCCTGGGCATTTCCTGCTTTTTCTATCGCTGCGGGACAGCCTGTAAATGCAGTACCTGCAACAGCACTTAAATTTTTCTTCGAAACATGATCAAGTTGTTTGCTACTGTTATTGTAAATAAAATAATCACCGATCTTTCCGGCGGTGCCGCTTACAAAAATGGCTTCGGCTCCATTGTAAGATGGTTTACCTGAAGCATCACTGCTCTTTTGCAGAAAAGATAATTCGCCGCGGCTGATGACCTTAAAAAAATCTCCTTTAATGCATACAAAACTGTTGTTGTCAATACCGGCGCCGTTTATATCAGATGCAGCAAATGTTTTTTTATCCTCTCCCTTTTCATTGATAAATAAAATAGAAGCGTCTTTTTTCATGTTATCCTTTATATAACCGGTAAGAATTGAACTGTCAGACAAAATGATATTTCCTTTACTGAATCCTTTTGGAATAGTTGTCTGGGCTCTTGCAGGTACCATAAATAAAATAATAGCTGCTGAAAGAAAGATTTGTACAAATTTCATGATGATGATTTTTAGTAGTTGGTAAATGATGCATGATTAAATTCCTGCAATAGTAGCAAGGCCTACTTCAACCCGCAATGAAAATGGAGTGAGTTGCATAAAAATGCACCTGAACCGCAGGAATGGCAGCACCAGTTCAATTGACTTTTATCCGGCAATTATTTAACCGCCATTAATGCTCATGAAAATATGTTTACAATTGGATAAGTTTTGTACATTTACTAAAAATATCTGTATGAAACTTTTTGTAACGGGACTGCCATACGATCTTGATGATGCTGAACTTATGGAAATCTTTGAAAAATTCGGACCTGTCATTTCTGCTAAAGTTACTATGGACCGGGAAACACATAAGAGCCGTGGTTTCGGTTTTGTAGAAATGCGTAATGAGGCCGATGGTAAAGAAGCTATCGAACTGCTGAATGAAATTACCCTTGGGAAAAAACCGCTTGTTGTTAAACAGGCTGAAGAAAGAAGTTCAATGCCTGGCGGCGGATCCGGTGGTGCCGGCGGCTTCCGCGGTGGCAACAGTGGCGGTGGTGGTTATGGTGGCAACAGCAGTGGCGGCTATAATAAAAACGGTGGTACTAACAAGAAGCGCAATTTTTATTAATACACTATAACTTATTGATAACGGAACGATCAGGTTGAAAGCCTGATCGTTTTTTTTTGATCCACTTTTAAAGTTCTTCATCAGCAAACTTTCAAAGCTTTGCATAGTTATTGCCGGCATTGCAAAAAAAAGGCATGTTGAAAAATATATTGATCTTCTTAATTGTTCTCGCACATATAAAAGCAACGGCCCAGGTAACATATCCTTATCCCCTGCATTATTTTCAATGGAAGGTTGAAAATAAAATTGCCTCTGTTGCTTATATGGATGTGAAACCATCATCATCAAACGGAAAAACGATTATCCTCTTTCACGGAAAAAATTTCAATGGTTATTACTGGAAAGATATAATTCCGGTTTTGGTTGCGAAGGGATATCGCGTAATTGCACCCGATCAATTGGGTTGGGGCCGTTCTGATAAACCCAATCTTCATTACAGTTTTCACATGCTCGCCGCAGGTAATAAATCGCTGCTCGATTCACTCCATGTTGAAAAAGTAATTGTTATCGGTCATTCAATGGGTGGCATGCTGGGGATACGGTTTGCTTTGATGTATCCACAATCTGTAGAAAAATTAGTACTCGAAGACCCCATCGGACTGGAAGATTATAAAACTTTTGTTCCTTATCAGCCGATTGAAAAATTATATCTGAAAGAAAGATCGGCCACTTATGAATCGTATAAAAAATATCAGGAGGGCTATTATCCAGTATGGAAACCGGAATACGAACAATACGTAAAGGCGCAGGCGGAAGTATTGACTGATCCCGGATTTGACAGCATTGCAATGATAAACACCATCACTTACCAGATGATCTATGAGCAACCTGTAATTTATGAAGTAAAAAATATTGCGGTGCCCACATTATTGATGATCGGCATGGAGGACAGAACAATTGTTGGTAAAGAATTGCTCAGTGAAGAACAGAAAAATAAATACGGTCAATACCAGCAACTGGGACGGAAAGTAAGTCGCGATATCAGCAATTGTAAGTTGGTAGAATTCCCAGCAGTTGGGCATATTCCTCACATACAGGAAAAAGAAAATTTTTTAAGAGCACTCTTTCAATTTTTATAATAACCATTATAATAATCTATTTGCGGATCATTAAAAAGCCACTGGAAAAACCAGTGGCCGACATTAAATGTCCAGATTATTTTTTGGAGAAAGCCCGGTTACGCGATAATAACCGAAGGCGTCCATGATTGATCTGTAGATTGCATGAATACCTCCTTTTTTTTGATGAATGATGAAATTACGAAAACAAACAATTGCCCCGAAATAATTTTTGTTAACGATATTGAATTCCGATGGCATAATTTTTATTCAAATATGTTAGGATAAACCAGTTATATTTATTTCTCCTTGATTATTTCTAAAATCTATTTACATGTTTAATACGATGAACACCGTTCCGCTATTACTACTGATTGCTACGCTGGGTTGCAGTAATTCAAACTCGAAAGCTGAAGGAAAGGAAACACAGCCAAATCAGGTGACCGTCATTGCAGGAGATACACTTCCCGAGCCTTACGCTACCAAATCCACAAAAAATTACAGTAAGGTCATTGGCTGGAAAGCAGGACAGGCCCCAATTGCACCTGCAGGCTTTGTAGTGACCAGATTTGCAGAAGATCTTGACAATCCGAGATGGATTTACCAGGGCAGCAACGGAGATGTTTTTATCTGTGAGTCCAATACTGTTTTAAGAGGCCTGAAAAAAATAGGTGCTGCTGTGTCCCGTAAAATTAAAACGCAACACCTTGGCACAAGTGCCGGCCGCATTACACTTTTCCGTGATGCGAATAAGGATGGTATATATGAAAGCAGGTATGTTTTTAAAGAAGACCTTAACCAACCACTGGGCATGTTGATACTGAACAATCATTTTTACATTGGCGATACAGATGGCCTGCTGGAATTTGATTATAAAACCGGTGACACTATATTATCAGGTGATGGAAAAATGATTGTGGCGTTGCCTGCCGGGGGATATAATAATCACTGGACAAGAAATATTATTGCAAGTAAAGACGGACGTAAAATTTTTATCACTGTAGGTTCGAGTAGTAACAATGCAGAACACGGAATTGAATATGAAACGAGGCGGGCCAATATTTTAGAAATAAATCCTGATGGAAGTGGCGAAAGAGTTTTTGCATCAGGCCTCCGCAATCCTGTTGGTATGGCATGGGCGCCCGGTACAAATACATTGTGGACCGCAGTCAATGAAAGAGATGAACTCGGCGATGAACTCGTTCCTGATTATATGACGAGTGTTAAAGAAAACGGATTTTACGGATGGCCGTATTCTTATTTCGGTAACCATGAAGATCCGCGTATGAAAGACAATCAACGCCCGGATCTTGTTCAGAAAGCGATCGTTCCGGATGTGGCGCTTGGTGCACATACTGCATCGCTTGGACTGGCATTTTATGACAAGAAAAATTTTCCTGCGAAATACCACAACGCTGCATTTACGGGCCAGCACGGATCCTGGAACCGTTCACAACTGTCGGGTTATAAAGTGGTATGCGTACCATTTGCCAATGGAAAACCTTCGGGTAAACCCGAGGATTTTTTAATCGGTTTTATTGCAGATGTTGATAAGAGTGAAGTGCACGGAAGGCCGGTTGGCGTAACAGTATTACTGGATGGATCAATGCTGGTAGCAGATGATGTCAGTAATATTATTTGGAGGGTGAGTTATAAGAAGTAAAATCAGTTTGATGATTTGGTAATTTGGTGATGAATACAAAATACATTTAACCACGGAGGCACGAAGGCATAAAGCTTGATCAGCAGAGGGATGTACTTTAAATCCTTTAATCCAATAATCAGACGAATCCAAATTCATACAAAAAACAGGATAAGTCTCTGAACTTAGTTAGCCATTATTCCAAATATTAATCGGTGGAAAAACATCTAAGCCAAAAAAATAATTTAGTCATTCATTGATGTGATAAAATGTGGCTGTGCAAAAAAAAGCCAACAAGTTTAAAAAATTACCAAATTACCAAATCACCAAATCACCAAATCGTTACTCCGCTTTCATCCATACCACCAGTTTATGAGAATTGATCTCACGGCCTGTTTCAAGGATCAGTTCTTTATCATTCATTCCGCGTACCAGGTAACTCAATGTCATTTCTGAGGCTGTGTTGCCACCCGCGAATTCAAGAGAATCCTGGTATTTCAGCCTGAGTTTGATACCGGGCTTCTCTTCTTCATAGCCAAGCTTCGCGTCATTGTCAACCAAATAAATTCCCTTTATTGATTTTTTATTATCAGTATCATAAAAACTTACGGTACTGTCTTTGCTGAAATTGATTGTGAAGGTCATTTGTGTTTTGGCATAATCGCGGAAAAATTTACTGGTATCTTCTTTCATAATATTCCAGTTTACAGGATTTGCAGAATCCATTGCAAATGATGATAAGATACCGAGCCTGTCTACTTTATAATTCCTTCCCTTAATTGAATTCATCACTTCCGCAACAGTTTTGGGTGCAGCGGGTGCTGTTACCTTATCCTGGTTGCTGCAGGCAGAAAATATACAAACCGCAGCGATCAATAACATTATATTTCTCATAAAAAAGTTTTGTGCAATATCAGCAATGCATAATTCTTTTGCATACCCGGAGCACGGTATTTTTATAAAAAAAATCCAAAACCACATCCGTAATACCTTTAATATGGTATATACAAATAAACATGCGGCGATTTCAACCAATAGCACTTTTATTTATTTTTATAATCAGGAGTCAATTCATTACTGCCCAGGTGACCGATAATACTTCATCTTTCCGGAATACCAACAGCAATCAATATATCCGTCTTCATTACGACAATGATTTTTTTACCAAGTCTGACGAATATTATACCCAGGGCATAACGCTTGAATACGCCAACCCAGCCTTACAGCATTTTCTTTTCAGCAAATTATTATTCAAACCAAAGAACAGTGAATACAAATATGGAATTGCCCTGCAGGATTTTGGATATACGCCCACCAGTATTGCCAGCGACAGCATTCTGTATGGTGACCGGCCTTTTTGCGGCAATCTTGCGCTGAGTACTTTTTTAATTGCAACGGATGCACTACAGAAAAAAAGAATTGCCGTAACTTTTACTGCAGGCCTGATGGGACAAGGTGCAGGCGGAGAAGAAATGCAGACCGATATTCACCGCTGGTTGAAAAATCCAATACCTCACGGATGGCAGTACCAGATCCGTAATGATATTATTCTTACTTATGAGATCAACTATGAAAAAAAATTATTGTCGTATCGAAATTATTTTCTGCTGAATGCCGCAGCCAACCTGAAAGCAGGAACACAAACGGACCGGTTAAAAGCCGGCTTTAATTTTATGGCAGGAAAATTTAATGATCCTTATGAAACGATGGGCAAAACAAGATCCAGCAGAAAAAAAATCCGTTACTATTTATACGGCCAGCTTCAACCTGCTGTTACTTTATACGATGCAACTTTACAAGGCGGGTTGTTTAACCGGAGCAGTCCTTATACCATTCCAGCTTCAGATGTCAACAGGTTAACCTTACAGGGCGATTATGGAATTGTTGTAAGCTTCCGTAAAATATTTCTTGAATATACACAGTCCATTCTTACAAGAGAATTTGAAACAGGACATTATCACCGCTGGGGCGGATTCAGGATTGGTTTAGATTTTTAATAGTAAAACGCAGATTTTTAAGATTGGATAGATTAATGATGATTTTCTTTTTTAAATCAAAAAATCCCGACTCATCTACTTCTCTGTTAAAATGAATGCGATATGATTTGTTCTGAATTTGAACGCCAGTCTGAAATAAATCTTAAAAACCATAATGATCTGCGTTCTGTTTTTAAGTATTAGGCAAAATACCCTGCTCACGGTATTGCCTCCGCGATGATGAGAAGGTACATTTGGCTAACTAAAACAAATGATTATGAACCGTCGCAAATTTTTAAAGTCCGGAGGCCTTGCCGTTGCAGTGGTTGCAGGACTTCCGGCTGCTGCAAGATCTTTCCGTCAGGATCCGGTTTTTGTTACTTACAGAAGCAAACCCGAACCGGGTAAGGAAGGACAAACTTTATATGAACTGAATATTTATCACAATGGTTTTGATAATTTTTCTTCGGCCAGTGCTGATCAAAAACTCATCACATTAAAAATCGGATATTTTGCAACCAGCGACCTTAGTAAACCAACCAGTGAAGGAGAATTTCAATATGTCATCAAAGAAGTAACCGTTAAAGGTGACACAACTCCACTGTGGACCATCAGCACCAAACTTGACAAGAAGGTCTCCGGTGAATATAAGCTGGAGAAAAGTTTTCCAAAGAACCCAAAAATGCGTTGCAGTAAATTTGAATACATAGAAATTCTTGCAAAAGATGGATCATCATTGATCTCACTGCCTTATCCACCACCTGCGAGTTCAGGTAATTCGGGAAGCAGCGGCAGCGGATGTTTTCTTACAACGGCCTGCGTTGAACATCAACAGCTCGCTGATGATTGCATGGAACTGCAGACGCTCCGCAAGCTGCGGGATCAGTTCATGTTGAGCAATGAAGAAGGTCGCAAACTCATACAGCAATATATCATTGCAGGGCCTGCGATTGTAAATGCAATCAACGGTTGTGACAACAGATCGGAGATCTATGATTATATGTATTCAAAAATGATCATGCCATCTGTAAAAATGGTGCAGGAAGGAAAATATGAAACGGCTGTTGAATATTACAGTGCTTTTGTAAAAGCATTGATGAAAAAATACAATTGATCCCCACAGAATATTTTTATAGCTCCGGTTCAGGCCGGAGTTTTTTATTATCAGCATATCTTTGGTGTATGAAAACAATCGGGATCATAGGCGGCATTTCATGGCTTTCAACTGCAGACTATTACCGTTTGATCAACGAAATGATCAACGAAAAACTCGGTAGCGTCAATGCCGGTAAAATAATTCTGTACTCCGTTAATTATGAAGAGATAAAATTGCTTACAGAAGCCGGCCGTTGGGATAAGATGAGTGAAATGCTTTGTGACATAGCCGTTAAACTGGAAACTGCCGGTGCCGATTGTATCATGATCAGCGCGAATACTATGCATAAGATTGCAGATGATATTCAGCAGGCCATTAATATTCCTTTCATTCATATTGCTGAAGTAGTGGCAGATGCAATCAATAAAAAGCAAATAAAAAAAGTAGCTTTACTTGGCACAAAATATACCATGCAGCTGGATTTTTACAGGGATAAGCTTTCTGCAAAAGGCATTCAGACAATCATCCCTGATGAAAAATTTATTGAACCCATCAATACGGCTATTTATAAAGAACTGGGCAAAGGGCTTTTTCTTCCTTCAACAAAGACAATGTTCCTGGAAATAATTGCAGAACTGCAGCTGCAGGGAGCTGAAGGAATAATATTGGGTTGCACAGAACTACCGATACTGCTCAAACAATCAGACTGCAGCATTCCGCTTTTTGATACAACGCTGATTCATACAAAAGCTGCAGTTGAATTTTCATTGCAGGAAGGATCTTAAATATAAAACCTGCACAGTGGCAGGTTTATATTTATTGCAGAAAATATTTTTGTACTCTTAATAAAATGTCAGATCATTTACAGGAGTTTTACTTTGATCTCTGAAGTAGAAGTACCAGTGATCGGCAATTCCATTCCACTTACCGAAGCATTGCCATCCGTATCGGTTACAATTTTTTTGCTGATCAGTAAACCAGTTGCCTGATCGATCAGCATTTCACCTTTGCTGGTATTTGTTGATTTCATAGTGATGCTCATATTCATGCCCATCTGTTGCACATCCATTACTTTTTCTATTTTGGCAACCGCTTCAATATTGATCTTCACCTGGCCTTCTTTTATTTCAGTAACAGTGTAGGTTGTAACAATTTTTTGTTTCCCATCATCATTATTTTCTGCTGAATCTGTCAGATGATCTCCTGCTTTAAGTTCTTTGAATAGAGGCAACTGATTCAGCATGGGTGTGCCGCTGCCGGAATTACCGATAGCACTGCTCATCATCATGCCCATAATATTATCCTCTTTTTTCCCATCTTTTTTAACAGCAGGTTTTTCAGGTGAAGCTTTAATATATCCTTTATTGTCAACCATAAAACTATCGGGCTTGCCGGTTACATCTTTGAACATTGATCCGACAGGACCATCAGCATCATCTTTATTATCGGAATCGTAATTCATCTGTTCCCCAGCCATATTGCTTTTGAAAGTAAAATGTTTATTCATTGTACGCAATGTATAGCCATTGGGACTTTGGTCTTTCACTTCTACAAGACTCAGCATCGAACTTTCAATCGGAAGATCCATTCCCATTTGTGTCATAGTACCATTTACGGTAGTGGTCACTTCATACTGCTGGCCTTTCTGCAATTTAATTCCCGGTTTATAAGATTGTGCCCACATGCAGGTTGCACTAAACATCAAAACAGATAACAGTAAAATCTTTTTCATTTATTTTTCTTTTTTAAAAAGCAAATTTGATCAATATTGCGCAAAGCTATTGCAATCAGGCTATGTTTAACGCTGCTTTATGAAATTTTGTTGGTTCAGGTGATGCGCACCCTTGGATCAAACCAACCATACAGGAGATCGGCAAAAGCATTGATTGCAATAAAAATACAGGCGCTTATCAATACCGATCCCATCACCACCGGATAATCCAGTTTCTCCAATGCATCCACGGTAATTTTTCCAATGCCCTTCCATCCAAAAATATATTCCACAAAAAAAGCACCCGCCAGTAACTCTGCAAACCAACCGGTAATGGCCGTGATAACAGGATTCAATGCATTTCTTAACGCGTGACGGAAAACAACAGTGCCTGTGCTCAGACCTTTTGCGTAAGCAGTTCTAATATAATCCTGGTTCAGCACATCAAGCATAGCACTTCTCGTTAACTGCGTAATGATCGCCAAAGGCCGGATACCTAATGTGAACGCAGGCAATATTAAATTTTTTATGGTAAGATATTTTTTACCGGTCACTTCATCTATATCAAACCAGCTGCCTGTAAGATTTAATCCGGTATAATCATGCAGCACAACTGCAAAAAAATAAGCAATGATAATAGCCATAAAAAACGAAGGTGCAGAAATGCCCGCGATGCTGCTGAATACTGCGCCACTGTCGAGCCAGCTTCCTTTTTTAACTGCGGCTATAACGCCGAGCAGTATCCCGATCACGGTTGCAAAAATCATAGCAGCGAGTGCAAGCAGCAATGTGCCGGGTAATGCTTCCATCAATACCTGTGTAACATTTTGTTTGGTCTGGTAACTTTTGCGCAGGTAAGGAATTTTCAAACCAAATTTTGTATCACTGCCGATAAATAATCCTTTGAGTTGTTTTTTTTGAATGTCTTCTTTGGTATGAATGCAGACCGGTGAAACATCATTGAGATACAAAACAAATTGTTTCCATTTGGGTTGATCGAGATAAAGATCCTTCCGGATATTGTCCATTGTTTTTTTATCACCGCTTTGCCCAACGATCATACGTGCTGGATCGCCGAAACCCTGGAACATAATAAATACCAGTACCACCACGCCAAGCAGGACGAGGAATGAATAAAATATTTTTTTCAGAATAAACTTCAACCGTTGAAGAGTTATGAGTTATGAATTATCAGCTACGAGTTATGAGCTATGCCCAATTTTTAATTTTTAATTCTTAATTCTTTAAAAATCCGCCCCACTCCATTTCTGTTCCACCACCGGGCCTTTCATCAGGTAGATCGTCACATCTGTACGTGCTGCCGTTTTAATGGCCGTTGCATCACAGGTAAAAACAGTGATCCAGTCCTGTGGCCATTCATGCCCCTTCAAAGCATTTTTCAGCTGTTCCGGAATTGAGGTAATGATATAAGACGGAATTGACCTGGTCTGTTTTTCAGTATACAGTTTATTGGCCCATGAAATATTATTACCCACCGGCAACAATTTTACAAATGCCAGGTAATATTCGCCGGGCTGCGACAGGATCGCTTCTGTTGAATCATTGCCGTTTGAAGTATTCATTGTAAAATCATTGATCAGTGGTTTGTTGTTTTTTCCTGCTTCAATAATTTTTTCTTTACGGTCAACATATTTCCAGCTGCTGTCGGGAAGATGTTTTACATCAAAGTCTTTTTTCTCGCCGTTCTTTTCATAGATAAAGGTCATTTCAATTTTATCAGCCACAGCATCCTTCGGTATCTTTCTTAATTCAAGAATATTATTTCCTTTTTTGTAAGGAAGGCAATCTGCCAGCGGCAGGTGTTTCATAACATACCATTGCAGGAATAATACAGCGATGATAGATATAAGTACCACGATAAAATTCATAATACCGGGCAATAATGGCCTGATGTATTTTCTTCCGGTGAGGATCAGGATCACAAGCAGTGTTAGAATAATATCTTTTGTAAATGTTTGATTGGGCGTTAACGGAATACAATCACCGAAACAGCCGCAGGCTGCGATCTTACCACTGAACAATACATAGCTTGTTAAAAAGGTAAAGAACAGCATCAGTAACAATAACAGCCATGCCGTAAACCGTATTCTGAAGCCTACCAGCAAAGCCACACCGGCCGCTACTTCCAGCGTTATCATGATCAATGAAAATGGCAATGAATATCCGTGCAGCGAACTCATCAGTCCGGGCATGAACCCGCCCGATTGCCAGGCCTCAAAAAATTCCTGCATCTTATAACTCAATCCCAGCGGATCAATCGCTTTCACCAGTCCTGAAAAAATAAAGAGTAATCCAACGAGCACTTTTGCTATGTTCACTGTTACTTTCATCTGTTAAGAGTTATGAATTGAGAATTATGAATTATGAGTTATGATTTTTTTTCAAGTCGTTACTATCTACTATCAATCATGGACTACCGGCTATGGACTTTTTCTTCTATCAATATCAATCCAAAGATTGCGTAATTCAGAATATCATAATAGTTGGCATCAATGCCTTCGCTGATGATCGTCTGGCCTTCATTCGCGAGTATCTGTTTAATGCGTAATAATTTTGCAAGCGTCAGGTCTGCAAAACTTTCCTGGCTCATCTCTCGCCATGCTTCACCGTAATCGTGGTTTTTATCAAGCATTAATTTTTTAGCAACAGTTACCTTTTCATTGTACAAACGCTCTACTTCAGCTACCGGCAGATCTTCTATTTCATCTGTATTGAGTTCCAGCTGTATCAGACCGATGATACTGTAATTAACGATGCCTTTAAATTCGCTTTTGATATCATCCCCGATCTTCTGCACGCCTTTTTCCTGGATGGTACGGATGCGTTTCGCTTTAATATAGATCTGGTCTACCACAGAAATAGTGCGGTACACGCGCCACGAAGTGCCGTAATCTGCAGTTTTTTTTAAAAAAATATCTTCGCAGTCTTTGACCGCTTTGTCATATTGCTGATTCGTTTGGCTCATTGAATGTATATTACTTTGCAGTGCTTTTTGGAATTAATGATTAGTAATTAATGATTAATGATTTTTTCAAATTAGAAGGACAAGCAATTCCTGAAAAGGAAATCAAACCGAAGTAATTATTAATTCTTAATCATTAATTATTAATTATTAATTTCATCCCCACTCTCGTCAAAATTAACGATACTACCGTAATGTTCACCATAAACTGTAAAGGAAAATTACTATCGCTTGATCAGCCCGTGGTTATGGGTATTCTCAATATTACGCCCGATTCATTTTATGAAGGCCATCTCGATAAAAACATAAATGAATTGCTTCAGCTTGCAGCAACCATGATCACAGATGGTGCATTGATACTGGATATTGGCGGGCAAAGCAGCAAACCGGGCAGCAGCAGGATCAGCGCAGCTGAAGAATCAGCAAGAGTATTACCGGTCGTTGAGGCCATTCATAAAAGCTTTCCGCAAACAATTATTTCCATCGATACTTATTATGCAGCTGTGGCAAAAGATGCAGTTGCGCTTGGCGCTTCCATTGTAAATGATATCAGCAGCGGAAGTCTTGATACGGAAATGATCAGCACTGTTGCGTCACTGAATGTTCCGTACATCATCATGCACATGCAGGGAACACCCGAAACAATGCAGCAGCAACCGTTTTATGATAACGTTGTAAAAGAAGTACTTGATTTTTTTATCGCCAAAACAGATGAATGCAAAAAAGCAGATATCAAAGACATCATCATAGATGTTGGTTTTGGTTTTGGAAAGAACAGGCAGCACAATTTTTCGCTGCTGAAAAATATGCCGGTCTTTCAAATGCTGGAACGGCCGGTGCTTGCAGGACTCAGCCGCAAAGGAATGATCTATAAAACACTGAACACAACTGCGGCTGCAGCATTGAACGGCACTACTGCATTAAACATGCTGGCATTGAACAATGGTGCTTCCATATTAAGGGTACATGATGTGAAAGAAGCAATCGAATGTATCAGGCTCTTTGATGAATTTTCAAAAGCGTAAGTTGATAAAGTAAATAAAACTGATAAAAAAATAAGGTTGATATAATTGAAGAGATTACCCTTTCAATTATATCAACCTTATCAAGTTTATTAACCGCTCTTATTTTTTAGGCGTTTGAGTAGCAGGCTTCTGCTGCGCCTTGCTCTGCGCTTCCATCATTTCTTTTTGTTTCTGAATGGATTCATTCATAGCTGCCTGCGCTGACTGTACATCTACTACTTCTATATCAAAGACCACATTGGTATTTGGCGGGATCTTTTCGCCACTGCCCAGTTTGCCCCAGCCAAGTGTAGAAGGAATATAAAATTTTGCCTTGCTGCCTTTCTGCAATAATCTCAATCCATCGATCCAGCCTTTTACAACCCTTGCCATTGCTATATTCTCAGGTATCTCTACTGTAAATGATTCTACGTGCTTGAAAGAATCGATTGTATTGGAATCAAAAACAGTTCCTCCGTCAAGCGTTCTGCCGGTATAATTTATTTTAATCACCATGCCTGTATCCAGCAATGGGCCTATTCCCGGAGCGATCACCTGAACATAAGTGCCCAGTTTTCCTTTCAGGGCTGTGATATTATTTTTGGCAAGATATTCTTCGATGTGTTTGCTGTCTGCTTTTAATTGCGGAATCGCATCGATAGAATCTTTTCTGGCCTGCTCTAAATATTTTGCCATCTGCATTTCCTGTGTATGCTTCTGTAATAGCTGGAAAGCACTGTCTGCAGATTCTTTGGTTGGGTAATAATTAGTAACCCTGAATGTGCTGTACACCATTTCTCCTTTTTTAGCAAAAGGAGGATAATTTTTATGGAAGAAAGTATCCGCCAACATTCTGATAACGATACTATCGCCTACGCTTGCCTGCCTGAAGATATTGAAATACATTTTCGGCACCTGGGTAGAATCCAGCATTAATATCTGCCGTCCGCTTTCATCTGAGCTACCGAATACGGTATCCTTGATCTGGTTCTTAAAAGTAATTTCCATGATAGAACCTGGTTCCAGTTTTTTTCCGCCGGAACCTTTGATAATTTTGTATTCTATATTATTGTCGCCTTTTTTAAATCCTCCGGCACAGGCGCTCAGCAATACCACTGAAGCAATAAATAAATAATTGATCCTTTTCATTGTTTGTTTATTTTTTTAAAATTGATAACTGCTTAATTCCTGCTGGTTCTCTTTGATGGCGATCATGAATTTGGCCACTACTTCTTCCAGCGGTTCTTTATTTTGTCCGCCTGCGGCGTTGAAATGTCCACCACCATTAAAATATTTTCTTGCAAAAGTATTCACATCAAAATTTCCTTTGCTCCTGAAACTGCTTTTGCGTTCTTCTCCCCTGTCGATGATAATCGCTGCCAGCCTGATTCCTTCGATGCTCAACGGGAAATTGACCAGTCCTTCAGTATCACCCGTTTTTACATTATAACGGATCAGGTCCTGTTGCGGAATCACAATCAATGCCGTATTGTACTCATAAAAGACTTCCATCCGGTTCAGTAATATATTACCGATGAACCTGAAACGCTGCTCTAAAAAGTTGTCAAATAAATTTTCATGAATTTTGCTGTGTTCAAGACCACGGTCTTTCAGATCGGCCACCAGCCTGTGAACGCTTGCAGTGGTAGAAGGAAAACGGAACGAACCGGTATCCGTCATCACACCGGCATAAATACATTCAGCTACATCCATATTTATTTTATCCGCATGACCTGAGGCAATGATAAAATCATATACCATTTCGCAGGTAGAACTTTTTTTGGTATTGCTTTCACCGTAGGCAAACACTTCGGTTTGCGGTTCCTGGTGATGATCGATGAGTATCTTTTCTCCCCGCGCTGCTGCCAGTAAAGGTTCCATTCTTTTGGTGCGGAGCAGGATATTAAAATCAAGGCAGAATATCCAGTCGGCCTCATTGATTGCAGTAGTGGCTCTGGCAGTCTTACTTTCAAAATCAATTACCTCTTTACTGCCTGGCATCCATGAAAGAAAAGATGCCCAGTTGGTTGGAGACACAACGGTGATGCTATGCCCAAACTGTTTTAAAAAATGATAAAGTGCCAGGATTGACCCCATCGCATCGCCATCAGGCTTCTGGTGACAGGTGATCAGTACTTTTTTAGGCTGATCCAGTTGGGGAAATATATTTTGTAAAGGCTGCATAAAGCGGCGCAAAAGTAGCGGAAAGTTTCCAGAATAACCGCGAACGTGGAAAGCAGTGAAGTTTTTTGATTGTTAAGGTTGACGAAAGTCCATAGTCCATGGACTATGGACCAATATAGTGAATACAAAAGGTGCCAGTAAAATTTATGCCCTTCGCGTCTTCCTGCCTCCGCGGTGAATCCTTATCTTTGCGCCTCAGAAAAACATAATACAAATTAATATGACCAACAGAACATTTACAATGATCAAACCGGATGCAACGCAGAAAGGACATACCGGTGCTATTTTACAAATGATCAATGCCGCAGGATTCAGGATCGTTGCGCTGAAGATGCTGCACCTGAGTTCAGAAAAAGCAGGAGAATTTTATGCTGTACACAGAGAACGTCCTTTTTATGGAGAACTGGTAGAATTCATGAGCCGTGGCCCGATAGCTGCTGCCATCCTGGAAAAAGAAAATGCAGTAGCGGATTTCCGTAAACTGATCGGTGCTACCAATCCTGCAAATGCAGAGGATGGAACCATCCGTAAATTATATGCTGCTTCTGTTGGTGAGAATGCCGTACACGGAAGTGACAGTGATGAAAATGCAGCCATCGAAGCTGATTTCTTTTTCAGCAAACTCGAACAGTTTTAGAACACAGATTATTATGATCTAAATAATTTTCGCAGATATTTTTAAGCCCTGTTAAATTCAGGGCTTTTTTTATTTATGATATTTTTATTAATGCCGTTTCAGATTTTATAAAATAACTTCCAATTTAAAAAAATTATCCATTACCAATTATCAATTATCAATTGACTGTTCTCACCATCATACGCTACCGCAAACGCTTTATCCTTTTTGCATTGCTTGCAATGGCCATACATCGGTTGCCATTATGGTTCAATAAAAAAATAAGTTTTTATAAACTGATGGGCAGTGGAAAGAACGGCACGTTTGATAAAACGCCCGACTGGCAGCAATGGGCAATTTTTTCAGTGATGAATGATGAGACCGGTAATTTAAAAACGGATCTTCTAAAAAAATTGTATGGCAGTTTTATAGCAAAATGGTTTTTATTTTTTAAATGTGAAACCTGGACAGTATTACTTGAACCACTGGAAGGGCATGGTAGCTGGGACCGCAAAAAACCTTTTGGTGACTTACCGCGTCAATCAGATTATGAAGGAACCATCGCCGTACTTACAAGAGCCAGCATCCGTATCAGTAAATTAAATGCATTCTGGAAACATGTGGATGGCATTGCTTCTAAAATGGCTACTGCCAATGGGTTCATCACTTCATTCGGAATCGGTGAAATGCCGTGGCTGAAACAGGCAACCTTCAGCATCTGGCAAAATAAAGAAAGCATGAAACAATTTGCCTACAGTATGCAGGAACATAAAGAAGTGATTGTGAAAACGCGGCGCGACAAATGGTACAGCGAAGATATGTTCACCCGTTTCAGAATAATTTACAGCAGCGGTACCATAAAAGGCATTGACCCATTAGCATCTTTGAATTATTCTGCTACATTTGCTAACTGATTTTTTTGCCGGTACATTTCAAAATAGCCTGCACACAGTATTATTCACATAAATTTTTTTTATGCCCGTCAATGAGAAAAAATATTTTATAGATTCAGAGATCGGGACTTTAAGAAAATTGCTTGTTCACAGTCCGGATGGCGGCATCGGCAAAATCATTCCCGGAACATTTTCAGATAATCTTTATGATGATATCGTACACCTGCAGAAAATGCAGCAGGAATATAATCATTACATAAAACTGTTACTGTATTTTTTAGATCCTGAAAAGATCACCTACATAAAACAATATCAGCAAAATGCAGCAGAAGATAAAAAGAAGAACTGCTATATTCCGGGCAGACCTGAATATTTTAATTCTGATAAAGTACTGGAAGTACAACGGTTGCTGGAAGAAATTGTAAAAGATGAAAATATCCGTTTGAGATTGATCACAGCAGTCTGTTCATATGAAGAATCCAGTTACAGCATTCAGCAGAAATTAGAATCGATCACCGATTGTGCACTGCTGGCAAAAGTATTGATCAGCGGTGTATTACCCGCATCTGCAAACAGTGCCAACGAAGAGCAATATATTTTTCCGCCATTGCCCAATTTTATTTTTACAAGAGATATCGGCATCATGATCAAAGATCATATTCTCTTGAGTAAAATGGCTACCAGTGCCCGTAAGCGGGAATCGTTGCTCACCAAATTTCTTTCACTCTATTATTTTTTTAAAGGAGATGCAGGAAAAGTAATCGAGGTAATTGAGGAAAGCGATTTCTTTTTATATGATGAAAAAGAAAGAAAGGAACATATTATTTCCATTGAAGGTGGCGACGTAATGATGATCCATGCAAAACACCTCGTGGTTGGTTGCAGTGAACGCACTTCGCCCAATGCAGTAAATGAGATCATTCATACCATTTTTGGGAATACCGTATTGGGAATTGAAAAAATTTCTGTTGTAAAAATTCCCAAGAAAAGAGCGCAGATGCATATTGACACCATCTTTACGCAGGTGAAAAAAAATGTATGGGTATTGTATGGCATTTATTCTGAAAGGTTACAACAGGAAGAGAACCATAAAAGAAAAAGTTACCGGAATGTGCTGATGCATAAACCGGACCTGATCGATTTTGAAGAACCGGAAATACTGCAATACTTTAAACCGGAAAAAGAAATCTATAATCCGCAACGGGATTATGCAGTTAAGGAAAATCCTGCAGGCATCGAATCATTACTGAAAAAAATAAGTGAAGAGGATTTTGGATGTAATCCACTTGATGTAAAAATAATTTACAGCGGCGGCAATGATTTCCCGCATGACGACCGCGAGCAATGGACCGATAGTTGTAACGTAGTAGCATTGAAAGAAGGCGTTGTTATCGGTTACGACCGCAATGATAAAACTTCGCAGGCGTTTATCAAAGAAGGCTTCAAAGTTTTTACAACGGCAGAGATCTTTGAGCAATTTGAAAAAGGTGTTGACCCACACAGCCTGGAAAATACGTTGATCCTTTTGCCTTCTGCAGAACTTTCAAGAGCGCGTGGTGGCTCGCATTGTATGAGTATGCCTTTGTTGAGAGATACTATATAACAGTTGCATGCGCTCTAAAAAATATTCGATATTCAATGTTCAATAATCAATGCTCAAATTGAACAGCTCTTCACCTTGAATATTGAGCATTGAAGTTGATTATTGAAAATTTTCTTCAGAACAATAAAAGCAAATGAACAAGCAAGCTGCAAATACGGTAATGATGATCCGCCCGGTTGATTTTTCTTTCAACTCTCAAACGGCTGCTTCCAATGCATTTCAAAATGCGGATCATGGGCTGGAGGATGATATCATAAAAAAAAATGCGGAAAAAGAATTTGACAATTTCGTTCAACTGCTGAAAGCCAATGGAATTGAAGTCATTATTTTTAATGACACTGCTGAACCATCAACACCCGATTCTATTTTCCCCAATAACTGGATCAGTCTTGATCAGCAGGGCCGGCTGGCTATATTTCCCATGCAGGCTATTAACCGAAGGCTTGAAAGAAGAAAAGACATTATTGACTTTTTTAAAACAAATTACAGGATAAATAAAACAGAAGACCTTACCGGTTTTGAAACAGAAGAAAAATATCTTGAAGGAACCGGCAGTATGGTCATCGATTATGTGAATGATATTATGTACGCCTGTCTCAGTCCGCGTACAAATAAAACAGTGGTAGATGAATTCTGCAAAGCAATGAATTATAAAGCCTGCACATTTACTGCAGTGGATCAATCCGGAAAAGAAATTTATCATACAAATGTGATGATGTGCATTGCTGAAAAACTGGTGATGATCTGCCTCGAAAGTATTTCTAACGAAAATGAAAAAATAAAGCTGATTGATTCATTCCGTTCAACCGGCCATGAGATTATTAATATCAGTTTTGAACAGATGAATCATTTTGCGGGTAATATGCTGGAAGTCTGTAACCAGGAAGGAAAACATTTTTTGGTAATGAGTGCACAGGCTTTTTCATCTTTAGATAAAGAACAGATTGCAGTAATAGAAAAATTTGATATCATTCTTGCACCTGCGATCAATACCATTGAGACTATTGGCGGTGGCGGAGTACGCTGTATGATGGCCGAAGTTTTTCCTGAAAAAAAATAACTGAAAATGAAAAAAATCCTGTTATTGATAATCGTTACATTATCTGTTAAAAGTATTGTTGCACAAACCGGTTCTTATACGGATGAGATAAAGATTTACCAGAACAAGTATGTGAACTCGCACGAAGTAGTAAAAGGCAAAGACCGGAAACTGATCGGTTTTTACCAGGTAAGTCCGGACTATAAAGTAGCAGCCAGGTTTGAAAAAAGTAAAGACAGCACAACAGTTGCTATGAAAACATCCGGAACAAAGATCCCAATTAAAAATTTTGTACGGTATGGAAAAATATATTTTATGTTTAGAATCAGTTATTATTATATGTTTGTGTTTTT
>JBDUCW010000140.1:0-11783 GCA_040003235.1 Ferruginibacter sp.
CTGGCGGTAAATTTCAATATCATCCGGATCAATAATGTCTCCGATCCTTACTTCAGCTGTAACGGATTGTGAACATTCATTGATGCCACCGGTTCCGGCAATATGCGAGTGTTCATCAATGATACCGGCGCTTAAATGTTTGCCGGTGCCATCCACTACTCTTGCTCCTGCATCACTTAAATTTTTTCCGATAGAAGCGATCTTACCATTTTTAATAAGCACATCAGTATTTTCCAATCTGCCTTCTTTCTCACTCGTCCATACGGTTGCGTTTTTTATAAGAATGGTTTCCTGTTTGGGAATTTCTTTTGAACCATATCCAATAAATGGATAAGTTACTTCACCCATTTTTCTATCACCGAAGTCACGTCTTTTTCTGGTAGAAGAAGTATCTGCCGGAGCATCACCGGTTCTGGTGGCTGTCCAGGTAACCCAGGTTCCGTTGCCCAACTGGCCTGTTCCGCTGATGATGCCATCGCCCATCACACCAGTCAACCTGGTAGAGGTTCTGTTGTCTTTCTTTAAAGTGAAATTCAGTTTAACCAGTTGCTGATTCAATGTAAAATCTGCTTTGGTGGTATCTGTTGAAATGAGCGATGCTGTTGGTTTTGCAACATCACCTTTTATTTCGAGTTTGTAATTATCTGAATTGAGTGCGAGTGTATAAACACCGCGGATATCTTTCCAGCCATCATCTTTCAATGTATATTTATTGCCCTGGATCCAGTTCTGATAGATTACAGTATTTTCTGCGAAAACCGGTCCTGATGTAATAATAAAATTGGCAAGCTTTCCTGCATCCAGGCTGCCGGCCTTGTCGTAAATGCCGATCAATGTGGCCGGAATTTTTGTCAATGCATCCAGTGCTTTTGTTTCACTGAGGCCCAGTTGAATGGCTTTGCGGAGATTGGTCATAAAAGAAGGCATATCTTTTAAACCGTTTGCCGTTAAGGCGAAATTAATTCCTGCCTTTTCAAAAACTCCTGGATTGGTTGGTGCCATTTCCCAATGTTTCAGATCAGCAACATTTACAAATCTTGCATCGGTTGGATCTTCCACATCCATTGGTTGCGGAAAACTAAGCGGAACAATAAAGGATGCGTTGGTTGCTTTTACTTCATTGATGCGCTGGTATTCATTGCCACCGGCCTTGATGATATATTGTACACCGAATTCATCGCCTACTTTATCGGCACGCAAGTCGTTCCATTTATCACCTGCATCAAAGATCTGCGGCAGGCTGAGGTTATCATTGAAAGCCTGCAGAGAAAGATTGGTTCCTTCCGTAGCAGGTTTTGTTTTATACCATTGTGCATCTAAAAAATTCTGACGGAGCAATGCAATAATGCCCATGAGTGAATTCGGATAATCCTGTGTTGAAGTTCCTTTATTGAAAGAAAAATTCGCGGTCGCTTTTTCTTTCAGCATCACTTTATTTTCTTTGTCATTGGCAAGTGTTACAATTGCGCCTGTACCTCTTGAAATGCCATCCATCTGGAGCGTGAGCACGGTTCCGAAACCAATGCCGCGTAAGTCTTTGGCCTTTGTTTCATCCACCGCAAATATCCTTGAGACATCCATTTCTGATTTGATGGCCTGGTTCCAGCCATACGCGCCTTTTGTATTGGATAACGGTTGCGTTACTCTGTTGAAATTAAAAGCAGGTCTTTCTGCCGGAGGTTGCGAACCATAATCACTGTACATATCAATAAAGGAAGGATAGATATACTTTCCTTTGCAATCCACTGTCACGGCGTCTTTCGGGATGCTGACACCGGTGCCGACCGATTCAATTTTTCCCTGCCGGATAACCAGCGTGGCATTTTGTAAAGTATTCTGCGCATCTTTTACAATGTTTGCGTTGATAAAGGCATAACAGCCTTCTTTCGGACTGGCTACATCATTCAATGGATAGGTTGCCTGAGCCTTGACTGAAACATTGGCAAGCAGCAACAGGGCTGCCAGTAACTGGGGGATCCTGATTCTCTTCATTACAGGTTTGTTTTGGTTTTTGAAACCACTAATATAACAGATAATGATTAATTGGAAGATAAAAAATGGAGGAATGGGATTACTAATGGATAATTGATAATGGATAATTTTTTCATTTTGTTAATGCATTTAATTATTGTTTCCTACTACCGCCTTATCGTCTTCCCGGCAGAAAAGATTATGATAACAGTATTGTACCTGATGAGCCTTCATTCATTACTTCAACAGCGCAGCAAATATGTAAGCCAAAAAATTAATGAGTAAAGTATAGTGGGGTTACGAGACAGACAGGAAGCAGCAATCTGCACATTATCAATTATCAACCATCAATTATCAATTATCCCATTATCTTAATTACTTTTGATGCTTCAACAAATAATATGGCAGAAAAAACGATTGTGATACCGGACTTCAGCCTGAGTGCCAGGGTAGATCAGGTGGGTATTGAAGAAAGGGCAAGCCGCTGCACCAAACGCAGTATTAAAAATGAATCCAAACTCAATGGATTACTGCTCACTTTAAATATGATCGACCTTACCACACTGGAAGGAAAAGATACAGTGGGTAAAGTAAAGCAGCTCTGTTATAAAGCCATGCACCTGCATGATTCTTATCCCGGTTTACCTACCTGCGCTGCTATTTGTGTGTATCCTTCCATGGTAAAAACAGCCAAGACAGCATTGGGTGATTCAGGAATAAAAGTTGCTTCGGTAGCAACGGCTTTTCCGAGCGGACAATCTACCCGCGACATTAAATTAAGAGATACCAAATTTGCCGTAGCCAATGGTGCCGATGAAATTGATATGGTCATCTCGCGTGGTAAATTTCATGAAGGCGAATACAATTTTGTTTTTGATGAAATTGCAGCGATCAAAGAAGCCTGTGGTACTGCAAGATTAAAAGTTATTTTAGAAACCGGCGAACTCGGTACCTATGATAAAGTGCGCCGTGCAAGTGATATCGCGATGTATGCAGGCGCTGATTTTATTAAAACATCTACCGGAAAAATTTCTCCTGCTGCAACCATGCCCGTTACCCTGGTGATGCTGGAAGCGATCCGTGATTTTTATTATAAAACAGGGAAGATGATCGGGATGAAACCTGCGGGCGGTATCTCCAAATCAAAGCTGGCATTGCATTACCTGGTAATGCTGAATGAAGTGCTTGGGCAGGACTGGATGAACAATCAATGGTTCCGTTTTGGTGCCAGCAGCCTGGCCAACGATGTATTGATGCAGCTGATGAAAATGAAAACAGGTGTGTATCAAAGTAAGGATTATTTTTCAGTGGACTAAATCCGTTTAAAGGTTTAAGGTTTAAATCGTTTAAAGGTTTTTTAATTCAGAGCAGCTTTTCAAATATTTGAAGCGCTCATAACTTTAAACCATTAAACCGTAAACGGCAAATAAAAAAGCGCGAACAAAATTTTAAACAACGACCAATGGCCAAAGCAATAAAGAACAATACATTGAAATTGAAGTTTGACAGTGCCCGTGATTTGTCACCTGCTCCGGAAAGCAAGAGTGCTGCAAAAATTGCAGCGCGGTATGAACTGTTCATCAATGGTAAATTTGAAAAGCCACAAAGCAAAAAATATTTTGATACCATCAGTCCTTCTACAGAACAGAAACTAGCAGAAGTGGCCGATGCCAACCAGGCCGATGTAAATAAAGCTGTTGCTGCTGCAAGAAGCGCTTATGAAAATGTATGGAAGAAAATGCCTGCGAAAGAAAGGGCAAAATATATTTTCCGTATTGCCCGGATGATGCAGGAAAGAGCTCGGGAATTTGCCATCATCGAATCTATGGATTGTGGTAAACCGATCCGTGAGAGCCGCGATTTTGATGTGCCTACAGCAGCCAATCATTTTTTTTATTATGCAGGATGGGCTGATAAACTGGAATATGCTTTTCCCAACCGCAATGCAGTACCACTGGGTGTTGCAGGGCAGATCATTCCCTGGAATTTTCCTTTGCTGATGGCTGCCTGGAAAATTGCACCCGCACTTGCTACAGGTAATACGGTGGTTTTAAAACCCGCCGAAACCACACCACTTACCGCATTAAAATTGGCTGAGATCATACAGGAAGCCGATCTTCCGCCGGGTGTAGTCAATATCATTACGGGCGCAGGCGCAACAGGCGCGGCATTGGTCGGTCACCCCGATATTAATAAAATTGCTTTCACCGGTTCGACTGAAGTGGGCAAGATCATACAAAAAGCAATTGCGGGAACAGGAAAGAAAGCAACACTTGAACTCGGTGGTAAAGCGGCCAATATTATTTTTGAAGATGCACCAATTGACCAGGCGGTTGAAGGCGTAATCAATGGAATATTTTTTAACCAGGGACATGTCTGTTGTGCAGGATCAAGATTGTATGTTCAGGAATCAGTTTATAAAATTGTTTTGCAGAAATTAAAAGACCGGCTGGAAACATTGATCGTTGGTGATCCGCTGGATAAGAATACAGATATCGGCGCCATCAATTCAAAACAACAGCTCGATGTAATCAATAAATACATTGCCATCGGTAAAAAAGAAGGCGCTGAAATGTACCAGAGTTCCTGTAAAATTCCGAATAAAGGATTTTATTGCAGGCCGACCTTATTTACCAATGTTGCACAAAGCAACCGCATTGCGCAGGAAGAAATATTCGGCCCGGTGCTGGCCATACAAACTTTCCGAACGGATGATGAAGTGATTGAAAAAGCAAATAATACACCGTTTGGTTTATCGGCAGGAGTATGGACAGATAAGGGTTCCAAGATCTTTAATATGACGCAGAAATTAAGAGCAGGTGTTATCTGGGCCAATACATTTAATAAGTTCGATCCCACATCTCCGTTCGGTGGTTATAAAGAAAGTGGTTATGGAAGAGAAGGTGGATTGCATGGTTTGTTACCGTATGTGAAATTGGTTTAGGCAACTGATGTGTATATAATTTTTTAAAAATAGGAACTAAAAAATCACGCAAAGACGCTAAGTATATTAAGACGCAATTCTTCCCTTTGCTCCTTTGCCGCTTTGCGTGAAATTAAAAGAATAATATGGCAACGAATACACAGGAACGACTCGAAGTCTTAAAAACTTATAAGATCTACATCGGCGGACAATTTCCAAGAACGGAATCGGGCCGGTATTATATTGCAACAGGTCCGAATGGAAAAAAGCTGGCCAATGTCTGCCAGAGCTCGCGCAAAGATTTTCGTGATGCAGTAAGTGCCGCAAGAAATGCGTTCGGTGGCTGGAGCGGCAGGGCGGCATTTAACCGTGGACAGATATTATACCGCATGGCTGAAATGCTGGAAACCAGGAAATCACAATTCATGGAAGAACTGCAAAGCCAGGGATCAACAGAAGCGCAGGCGTCAACAGAAGTAAATCTTGCAACTGACAGGTTGATTTATTATGCCGGATGGTGTGATAAATTCCAACAGTTGTTCAGTTCTGTGAATCCGGTTGCATCTTCGCATTTTAATTTTTCTGTACCGGAACCAACGGGCGTGGTGGCTGTTATTGCTCCGCAGAATGATTCGTTGCTGGGATTGGTTTCTGTTATTGCACCTGTCATCGCCGGAGGAAATACCTGTATTGTATTGGCATCTTCCACTAAACCATTGTGTGCAGTTACATTGGCGGAAGTAATTAATTCTTCTGATATGCCGGGCGGCGTTGTAAATATTCTTACAGGCATGGTTGCTGAACTCGCGCCTTATTTTGCAGATCATATGGATGTGAATGCTGCTATTTATTGCGATAATGATGCGGCCATTCAAAAAATGATGCAGGAAAAATCGGCATTGAATGTAAAACGGATCACATTGTACAATGGGGTGAACTGGAATTCAGATAAAGGCCAGTCGCCTTATTTTATACAGGATCTTCAGGAAATAAAAACAACATGGCACCCGGTTGAAAATATCGGTGGAGCTGGGGGAGGATATTGATTGTTGACAGATGACAGTTGACAGAGTTGATAAGGGTTGATACAGTTGATAAAGAAAAAAGTCCGCGAACTACAGCCTTTATTAACCTTATCACCGCTATTAACAAAAATATACTTCATTAAATTGAAAAGGAACAACCAAACTCGGTTTGATTTTTGAATAAGTACGGAACATGAAAAAAATAATTTGCTTTTTTGCCATCACCAGTTGTCTTGGCGTTACTGCTCAGGACACACCTGTCAGCACAGTGCCAACTGATTCATTCTATATTCTGGTGCATAAGGATCCAAGACTGGAACTGCTTGCAAAAAAAGAAGCAGAAGTAAATGCTACCAAGGATTATGGCCCCAGAGCTGCCAAGGGTTACCGCCTGATGATATTGAGTACCACCGATCGTCAGCAGGCCATTAATGTGCGCTCAACATTATTACAGCGCTTTCCCGATCAGAAAATATATATGAGTTTTCAACCACCCTATGTTAAACTGAAGTTTGGAAACTTCCTGGAAAAAACTGACGCAGACAGATACAAAGACAATATTATTAAAGCAGGTATTGTAAAAACGAGCGTTTATCTTGTACCGGAGATCATTGAGGTAAAGCCGGATAAGAACAGGGACAGCACAGACAATTAAAAATATCAACCATTCTATTTAAAGAGTTTCCATCAGAAACTCTTTTTTATTTTTACGGCAATCCTTTATCTTTAGAAACCTGTTTCGTCCGTGGTCACACAGGCCACAAAAATTTTAATATGATCAAAGAGAAAATAAAACAACTGGCTTCCGATTACGCAGATGAATTCATTGCGGTCCGTCATCATTTGCACAGCAATCCGGAATTAAGTTACCAGGAATTTGAAACGTCAAAATTTGTACAGCAGAAATTAACCGACTTTAATATTCCTTTTGAAATAAAAGCAACCACCGGTGTGATTGGTTTGATCAAAGGTAAAAATCCAGACAGCCGTATTGTTGCACTGCGTGCAGATATGGATGCATTACCGATTCTCGAAGAAAATAATATTGATTATAAATCAAAAAATCCAGGTGTGATGCATGCCTGCGGGCATGATGTGCATACAACCTGTTTGCTGGGCGCTTCAAAAATTTTAAGTGAATTAAAAAATGAATGGGAAGGCACGGTGAAATTAATTTTTCAACCGGGAGAAGAAAAAAATCCTGGTGGCGCCAGTCTTTTAATTAAAGAAGGCGTATTGGAAAATCCGGCACCGGCTTCTATTTTCGGATTGCACGTACATCCCGGTGTTGAAGTAGGAAAATTAAGTTTCCGTGGCGGCATGATCATGGCCAGTGCAGATGAACTATATATCACTGTAAGAAGTAAGGGCGGCCACGCAGCTGCTCCGCAAAATACCGCGGATACTATTTTAATTGCATCACACCTGATAGTAAGTTTACAGCAGATCATCTCCCGCAATAACAGTCCATTTAATCCAAGTGTATTATCCATTACTTCATTCAAGGGCGGTAACACAACGAATGTGATTCCCAGTGAAGTGAAACTCATGGGCACTTTCAGGGCAATGAATGAAGAGTGGCGTTTTAAAGCGCATGAACTGATTAAAAAACAAACCATTGAATTAGTAGCGGCCATGGGTGCCGAAGCAGACATTCATATTGATGTTGGCTATCCCTTTGTATTGAATGATGAGAACACCAACGCTTATGCAAGAAAGAAAGGCGAAGAATATCTTGGTAAAGAAAATGTGGTTACTACAGAATTAAGAATGGGCGCCGAAGACTTTGCTTATTATTCTCATAAAATACCAGGCTGTTTTTTCAGAATAGGAGCAGGCAATGAGGCCAGAGGAATTACCAGCGGTGTTCATACGCCTACTTTTAATATTGATGAAAAAGCAATTGAGATCGGAATGGGTTTTATGGCAGTGCTTGGTGCGAATGGATAATATTTCCACCGCTAAGTCGCTAAGTCGCGAAGGAACATATATCAAAAACGCGTCTTCGTGTCTTCGCAGTTAAATCTAAATTTAAACTTCAAACATGAAAATCGCATTCCACGGTGCCGCCCGAACAGTTACCGGCAGTAAGCACTTACTAACGCTCAGCAATGGCCGTAAAATTTTACTCGACTGTGGGATGTTCCAGGGAATGGGTCTGGACACAGATACATTAAACCGCAACTTTGGTTTCGATGCCACATCAATTGATTATTTAATTCTGTCGCATGCGCATATTGATCACTGCGGACTGATTCCAAAACTGGTGAAAGATGGTTTTCATGGAAAAATATTTGCCACTCCCGGTACCAAAGATCTTGCTGCCGTATTGATGGAAGACAGCGCCGGTATCCAGGAAAGTGATATCAAATTTGCCAATAAAAGAAGGGCTGCTGAAGGATTACCTTACCTGCAACCGTTATACAGTACCGAAGATGCAGTGAAAGCGGTTGATTATTTTACTACTGCTGAATATGATACCTGGACTACCATTGAACCCGGTATTGAATTCTGTTACACTGATGCCGGACATATCATCGGTAGTACTGCAGTGCATCTGAAGATTACTGAAGATGGAAAGGTTACCAGGCTTACTTTCAGCGGCGATGTTGGCCGTTACCGCGATGTTATTTTAAAATCACCCGCCGTATTTCCGCACCAGGCAGATTATATTATTATTGAAAGCACTTACGGCAACAGTCTGCATGATGATGCCAATCCTACCACCGACAGCATTTTAAAATGGGTCGTTCATACCTGCATAGAAAAAAAAGGCAAACTGATCATTCCTGCATTCAGCGTCGGCCGCACCCAGGAATTGCTATATGCGCTCAATCAGCTCGGACTTGAAAACCGTTTGCCGGCGCTTGATTATTTTGTTGACAGTCCGTTGAGCATGAAAGCAACCGAGATTGTAAAAAGTTATCCGAAATATTTTAATGACCGCATTCAGAAAATACTGGAAACAGATAATGATCCATTTGATTTTCCAGGCCTGCATTTTATAAAAACGGTAGACGAAAGCAAGGCACTCAATTTCAGAAAAGAGCCCTGTGTAATTATTTCTGCAAGTGGTATGGCTGAAGCGGGAAGAGTGAAACATCATATCAGCAATAATATTGAGAACAGCCGTAATACCATTGTACTTGCAGGTTATTGCGAACCCAGCTCTTTGGGCGGAAGATTGAAAAATCATCCGAAAGAAGTAGGCATTTTCGGACAGATACATGAAGTGAATGCAGAGATCGGTGAAATCCGCAGTATGAGCGCCCATGGCGATTATGATGATCTTTGCCAGTTCCTCGCCTGCCAGGATATGAAGCAGGTTAAAAAATTATTTCTGGTGCATGGCGAATACAAAGTGCAGCAGGATTTCCGTGACCGACTTATAAAAAAAGGATTTCCGGATGTGGAGATACCGGCTCAGCATTTTGAAATCGGGATTTAATTTTTTATGCGACAATAACTTGCGAAGCTGTAAAAAATCTATTAATATTGTTTTACCGAACCGTAGCCGCCTAACATTTCTCCCTGCGTTAACCCTAACTTAAAATCGCCCTGTTATGAAATCTTTTATTTCAGTACTTGCATTACTGGCCAGTCTTCAGTTACATGCCCAGAAAGGAACCAAACTTCCGGAATTTGGAAAAGTTGATATTGCCGATCTTAAAATGCCGGAATGTTCTTTTGAAAAAGATGCCAGCGCTATGATCCTGTTCAGTGAAGCTGAATCTACTTTTGATATGAGCGGCTTTGAACAGACAGAGCACAGGGTCCGTATAAAAATATTCAACAAAAAGGGATTCGAAAATGCCAATATCAAAATAAAATATCCTTTTGACGTACGTGAAGCTTCGATCAAACACCTTAGTGCACAGACTTATAACCTTGATGCCGGCGGAAATGTTCTGATAAGCAAGGTTGACAAGGTTTCTATCTTTGATAAAAAAATAAATAAAAGATATTCCGAAAAATCATTTGCCTTTCCGGATGTAAAAGAAGGCAGCGTGATCGAATATAAATATACACTCGATGGCAGTTCCGAAACGTATTGGTATTTTCAAAAACCTATACCGGTGGCATATAGCCAGTTCACGATCGATTTTCCAAAAGAACTGATCATATCTGTTGTACCGCACACTTCTCTGCCCATTAAAAAACTGGATGTAAAAGCATTGGCCAATAACATTGCAACAGAATATTCGATGAGCAATATTCCCGGCCTTTCCGATGAAGCATTTATGAGTTGCCGTGAAGATTATCTGCAGCGTATGGAAGCAAGGCTGATCGCCATCGATCTCGATGGTCAGCCCACAAGGAATCTTGTAAGAACATGGCCCGGCATTATCAAAGAACTACTGGATGATGAAGACTTCGGACTACAGCTGAAAAAAAATATTCCCCGTACGTCAGACCTTGACGAAATGCTGAAATCGGTTACAGATCCTTATAAAAAAATGTGCATCATTCATAAATACGTCCGCACCAAAATGGAATGGAATAATTATGATAATATCTGGGCGCTGGAAGGTGTGAAGAGTGCATGGAAAGATAAAAAAGGAACGAGTGGTGAAATCAATCTCATACTCATTAACCTCTTGCGTGATGCAGACCTGGATGCACATCCGTTATTGGTAAGTACCCGCGATAATGGAACGGTGAATACGTCTGTTGCAGGCTATGATCAGTTCGATAAAGTATTGGCATATGTGACCGTTGACAAAAAAAATTATGTTCTGGATGCTACTGAAAAAAATACACCCTCTTATCTGATGCCGCCTGAAGTAATAGCTTCGGAAGGATTGCTGATTGAAAAGGCAGACAACTATGCATGGGGCTGGAAAGTATTGTGGGACGATGTTTACCAGGATGAAAATAATGTAATCATCAGTGCAGAAATTGACGACCATCATTTAATGAAAGGTGCTGCAACTGTTTCTTCAAAAGATTATAACAAAATCGATAAACTGGCTTTGTTTAAACAGGGAGCTGATAAACTGAAAGAAAAAATGCGCAGTTCACCCGATATAAAAATCGACAGTTTTGAGGTAACCGGTAATAATGATGAAGAACTTCCATTGACACAAACTTTTAAATTCAGCATGCCTGCATCAACAACAGGCGACTATCATTACTTCACAGCCAATCTGTTTGCGGGCCTTGATAAAAATCCTTTTGTTGCAGATGAACGGCAATCAGATATATTCTTCGGAGCCAAACAGCATTACTCGATCACAGCCAATATTGATCTGCCCAAAGGTTATGTGATTGAAGAGTTACCAAAAAGTTTAAAAATGATCATGCCGGATACGAGCATTGTATTTACAAGACATTGTTCTTTCAATGATAATTTCCTTGCTGTGTCTTACAGTCTTGATATTAAAATGCCGGTGTATACAATTGAAAACTACCCCGACTTCAATGCATTTTATAAAAAACTTTTTGAAATGCTGAATGAAAGTTTTGTTTATAAGAAAAAATAATTGTTGGTCAGAGGGATACCGTCAGACTAGTTAAGAAAATCTTTCCGGCTTAAATGCACTGATATCAATACTGACCGGATCATTACTGATCAATTCACTTACAATTTTGCCGGTGCCGGTGGCCTGTGAAATGCCGAGCATGGCATGTCCGCCTGCAATAATTAAATTGGAGAAAGCAGTATGTCTGCCGATATAAGCAAGTCCATCCGGTGTAACAGGACGCAGGCCATTCCAGATTTTATCAGCAGGAGGAAAATCAATTTTTAATCCGGGATAAAAATTCAATGCAGATTTATAAATGCCCTCCATTCTTTTTATCAGTACTTTATTATTGATGCCACTGATCTCCATCGTGCCGCCGATGCGCAACATATTTCCCCA
>JBDUCW010000038.1:0-35868 GCA_040003235.1 Ferruginibacter sp.
AAAACATTTAAAGATCTGGTGAGCGGCCGCGGCAATAAGAAATTAGTAGCCATTACACCGGAGAGCACCGTAGCCCAGGCTATTGAACTGATGCGAAAGTATGATATAGAAAATATTCCCGTGCAGAAGGATTTCGAGATATTAGGGAGTATTTCCGAAAGTGGTTTATTCAATAAGATCCTTAACAACCCGGAAATCAAGGATCAAACTGTACAGTCAGTTATGGAAAAGGCCTATCCCGAAGTAAGTTTTGACACCCCTGTTGAGCGTTTAAGCAGTTTTATTACCAAAGAAAACGGGGCGGTGCTCAGTCACGATGAAAGTGGAAATTACCATATCGTAACAAAATACGATATCATCCAGAGTTTGGCCAAGTAGATCAACTTAAACCGATTTATAGCTGAAACAAGCGTCAATGCTGCATCTTATGGTGCAGCATTTTTTATATAAATGATATTCAGTCAGGAAGGCACGTAGTTCTACGTAGTTGCTTTTGGTAAGTTTGCGTCATCGGAATCTGAACATCTACGAGTCGGGCAGTATTTACTTCATACGCGAAAAAGGGCAATAATGCTCTTGTCTACGGTCTGTTTAGTCCGCATCTTTGTCTCAGAAGTTGATTGATAGCGATTACACAGTATCAATCTTGAAATATCCAAATATTCAGAAAATCCAACGAGTTAGTCCAGATCTTTGAAAGACCGTAACAATCCAATATCAGTCAACTTCTTTTTAATTTAATATCCAGTGAAGTCCGTTTTAATAATCTAAGTATCCGTTGAAAAAAACCAATTTGAACCAAGATCCGAAAAGAACTAAAAGAATTAAAGAAATCCAATTCCAATTAAAAAGACCGACCAAATCCAAATCCAATTAAAAGACCAAGACCAAAATCCAAATCCAATTAAAAGACCAAAACCGAAGACCAAAAGATTTAAAAAATTTAAACAAGACCCAAAAGAAAAGACTCAAAGAAAACGAAAATCCAATTCCAATTAAAAAGACCAGATCCAATTCCAATTAAAAAACCAACAGAATCCAATCCAATTAAAAGACCAAGACCAAATCCAAATCCAATTTAAAGACCGATCCAATCCAATTGTCCGAAAAAAAACCAATTATCCAAATCCAATTGAAAGCGACGAAATCAATTCCTGTAAAAGACCAATTAGCACTGAAGCCAGGATTAAAGTATTTTAATTCTACTGATTAGGAAAACCCTAATAAGAATTTCAGAATCCTGTTGAAAACCAACATGCTTGGTTGGTTAAAAAAACTTACTCCTTCAATAAAATGAAGGAGTTTTTTCGTTTAGAGGAACGCTGATCTTTATGATCAGGTCGGTTTGCGCTGATATTTTTTAAAGATTTGAGGTTCTCCCCTTTATTAACTGTATCAACTGTATTTACTTTATCAACCAGTTCTGCTTTTCTTTGTAACATGATTTTACTGTCAACCGATGAATTAAATTTTATTCCGCAACGGATTGTTTCACTCGTGCCTTCACAGACAGAACTTTTATATACGCTCGGCCTGGAATCGGAAACAGTCGGCATTACAAAATTCTGCATTCATCCAAAAAAATGGTTCAGCAGCAAGACCAGGGTTGGTGGAACAAAATCCATCAAAAAAGAAATCATTGATCAACTGCAACCGCAACTGATCATTGCCAATAAAGAAGAAAATGTACAAGAACAGATCGAAGCATTGGCTGAACAATACCCGGTGTGGGTAAGCGATGTAAATAATTTATCCGATGCATTGCAAATGATCACGGATATTGGCAGGTTAACCGGGAAAGAAAATGAAAGCAACGATCTCCGCACTAATATCGAAACCGAGTTTGCTGCACTCAATTCTCCATCTACAGCTCCGCAACACAATCACGCCACTGCTTACCTGATCTGGCGAAAGCCCTATATGACAATTGGCGGAGATACTTTTATAAATGATATGCTGGAAAAATGCGGCTTCAGGAATATTTTCATTCACGAAAAAAGATACCCTCAGATAACAACGGCTCAATTGAAAGCCATCGGTTGCCAATTGCTTTTACTTTCTTCAGAACCCTACCCTTTCAAGCAAAAACATATTGATGAACTGCAGGAGCAATTGCCAGACACGAGGATCATTTTAGTAGATGGGGAAATGTTCAGCTGGTATGGCAGCAGGTTGCTGCAAGCTCCGGCATATTTTAAAAAATTAAAAGAACAATGCTTATCTTTCAATCTGTAAAATCTTATTCAGTATCAATAACCAGGGTTTGAAACGAACTGCCTTATTTTTTTTCCTCTTCTTTTATGGAATTCTTTTTTTCCTGCTGTTGCCGGGATACCGTTATATTATAGATCCTGATGCAACAGGTTATATCAGGATTGCTGAAAGAGTTGCTGCGGGCGATTATGCAAGATCTGTGAACGGATTATGGAGCCCGCTCAATGCATGGCTGCTTGTACCTTTTTTAAAGATAGGTGTCAATGCGGTAATGGCTGCAAAATATCTGAACGGAATCTTCAGTTGTGCTGCCATCATCGCTGTTTTTTTTCTGCTGAAGAAACTGGTACTGCACCGTTATGCTGAACTGGGCATCATGACCGCCATCTCTATATTACTGCTTCATTATACTTTTCACGAACTTTTTGCCGACCTGTTACTGGTGCTTATGCTGCTCATTTATCTTAATATCATCTGTTCAAAAAACTTTATCAATAATAATTTAAAGATCATTGGTTGCGGGCTCATTTGTGCCGTCGGCTTTTATGCAAAAGCGTATTTTTTTTATTTCGCCATTATACATCTTGCAGTAAGTATTTTTATTTTGCTTAAAGTGCGGCAGCAAAAATTTAACTGGCGGAAATGGTTCACGGTTACAGCGATGGCTTTGATAATAGTGGTGATTGCGGTAATTCCCTGGGCAATGGCATTGCAATCGAAATATGAAAAAGGATTTACGATTTCCACCGCCGGAAAATTTAACCAGACCTGGGTTTTATCGGCAGCTTATCCGCAGCCGGGTCAATTGATCATGCCGCCGCATTATGACGATGCATATTCATTCTGGGACGATCCCAGTTACTGGCCCGTAAAAAATATCAACCCTTTTACCAACAAGACTGTATTTATGTTTCAGCTGAAATTATTATTCAGCAATACACTGGAGAGTATTGACGTGTTCAATGATTTTTCTTTCCTGTCCATCACTGTTATGCTGGTGCTGTTGTTTCTGTTACTATCCGGAAATAAAATTTTTATTCAGCAGAAAAATAATTTAGTACTGTTCGCTTTTTTATGCGTGTTCCCCATCGGTTATATTATATTACATGTAGAGCCGCGTTTTTTCTGGATATTGAATATTGTGCTCATCATTTTTGCCGGCATCCTGCTTTCGATGGTACAACAGGCCGGTTATCTTAAAAAAAGTTCTTTTGGCATCTGCTGCATTATTGCTTTTGGAAGTTTTATCCTCTACCCGGTAAACAAATTACAGGATCAATACAATGAAGGCAAGGATAACTTTGAAATGGCAGCAGCCTTTAAAAAAAATAATATCCACGGAAAAATCATTTCCAATTGCACCAGTTCTGATGAACAGGCCCGTTCATTGGCTGTTTGTTATTTAATCAATAGTCAGAATTATGGCCCGGCAAATATTGATCATTCAGAAGAAGAAATCCTGCAGGCAATCAGGGAATATAAAATTGATCACTATGTCATGTATTACCATTTTCCTTATGAGAAAGAAATGATCCTCAGTTCGGCCCTGGCCAAAAATGCGGTGTCTGTCCGGGATGATATTTATCCCGGCCTGATCGTACTGACCTATCAATAGCCATTCAAAAAAGGAACAGCCCATGGTGGATCAGTTATTTTTTATGCCGTATATTGCAAACCCTTTTATAACAAAAATTAAAAACAAGGAATATGAGTAAATACAAACCCGGTGTTTTATTCGGCGAAGAATTAGAAGCGTTATTAAAAGATGCAAAGGATAATGGTTTTGCGTTGCCCGCTGTTAATACCATCGGCACCAATACCATTAATGCGGTACTCGAAACTGCTGCTAAAGTGAACAGTCCTGTTATGATCCAGTTCAGCAATGGCGGTGCCCAGTTCGTTGCAGGTAAAGGAATGCCCAATGATAAACTACAGGCCAATATTTCCGGCGGCGTTTCCGGCGCGCTGCACATTCATAATGTTGCTAAATATTACGGAGTGCCGGTAGTGCTTCATACCGATCATGCTTCCAAAAAATGGTTACCATGGGTAAGCGGACTTATCGACGCAGGCGAACAGTATTTTAAAGAAAAAGGCCAGCCTTTGTACAGCTCTCATATGCTCGACCTGAGCGAAGAGCCCATAGAAGAAAATATTGCTACTTCAGTTGAATTTTATAAACGCATGAAACCATTGGGAATGGCTATTGAAATTGAACTCGGTGTTACAGGTGGTGAAGAAGATGGCGTAGACAACAGCGATGTAGAAAATGATAAATTATATACACAGCCGCAGCATGTTGCGTATGCATACACAGAACTCAGTAAAGTAGGAAATCTCTTTACAGTAGCTGCTGCATTTGGTAATGTACATGGCGTTTATAAACCGGGCAATGTTGAATTACGTCCTGAAATTTTAAAGAACAGCCAGGATTATATTGAAAGAGAATTAAAGACAGGACCAAAACCTGTGTACTTTGTATTCCACGGTGGCAGTGGTTCTCCGCAGCATCAGATCCGCGAAGCGATCGGTTATGGTGCTATCAAAATGAATCTTGATACAGATCTGCAATGGAGTTTCTGGGAAGGTGTAAAAGATTTTTATGTGAAGAATGAAGCCTATCTGCAAGGACAGCTTGGTAATCCTGAAGGCGCTGATAAACCGAATAAGAAATTTTATGATCCACGCGTATGGCTGCGCAAGGGTGAGGAAGCATTCATCAAGCGTTTGGAAATTGCATTTGATGATCTGAACTGCATTAACAGAAACGCGTAAGAAGGTTTAAGGTTTAAAGTTTAAGGGTTTAAGGTTTTTATAACTTGTGAAGCTGTTTATCCTTTAAACGATTTAAACGATTCAACGACTTAAACGTTTTTAAAATAAAAACTATGCAGCAGATATCAATGCCAGGTGGAACAGAATGGATCATTATTTTACTGATCGGCTTTCCGGCTTTGTGGCCATTGCTGTTGTTTTTTTTGAAGGGCCTGTAATTCTTTGAATAGTTTACACATAAACCCTGAACGTTTTAAATTTTTTAAAGCATGAAAAAAGACGAAGATTTTGACTTTAACCTCGCCGGTGAAGAAGGCGAAACAGAAGAGACAAAAAGTGGTTGGTTCCGTCGCATTAAAAAAGGAATTCTTACTTCTACAAAAGATAAAAAAGAAACACCGGATGGTTTGTGGAGCCAGTGCCCTTCCTGCAAATACACCTGCACCGTATCTGAATTAAGAGATAATAAATTTGTTTGTCCTAAATGTGGTCATCATCACCGTATCGGCAGTGAGGAATATTTTGATATTTTATTTGATGATGATTCACATACCGAATTATTTGCAAATATCCGATCAAAGGATTTTTTAAATTTTGTTGACCTTAAGCCCTATGCCAAACGACTGGAAGAGACTTATGCCAAAACTGATATTCATGATTCCATAACGGTTGCGCATGGCAAAGTAGAAGGCAATGATCTTGTGGTAGCCTGTATGGATTTTGAATTCATCGGCGGAAGTTTAGGAAGTGTAATGGGAGAAAAAATAAGCCGGGCCTGCGACTACTGCATGCTGCACCGCGTTCCGTTTATGATCATCAACAAAAGTGGTGGTGCCCGAATGATGGAAAGTGCTTTCTCATTAATGCAACTGGCAAAAACATCCGGTAAACTGTCTCAACTGAGCGACGCAAAAATTCCTTACATTTCTTTATGTACCGATCCGACCTTTGGTGGAACCACTGCATCATTCGCTATGCTGGGAGATATCATCTGCGGTGAACCCGGCGCCCTGATTGGGTTTGCGGGCCCACGTGTAATAAAGGAAACCATTAAAAAAGATCTGCCTGAAGGTTTTCAACGCAGCGAATTTTTACTGGAACACGGCTTTCTTGATTTCATTGTCCATCGCAAAGATCTCAAAGAAAAAATTACAACACTGCTTGTTTTGTTTAAGCATTGATAGAATTGATTGGTAAAAAATATTATAAATGAGAAGTCATGCAAATGCATGGCTTTTTTATTTTTGTCTTTTGATATCGGCAAGATTAATTCAATAATGCGATGGTATTTTTTATCAGCCAAATTAAAGAACAGATCTGATCAGAACGGCAAGGTCGGCCGACCACTTTGTATATTCTTTTCCTGAAGGATGCAGTCCGTCATAAGCAACAAGTGTTGAATCGTTAGCAGCCATCCTTGTGTAAGCGGTAATGTCTAAATAATTAACAGCTGAGGTCTGAGAAATATTTTTATTAATGGCATTGAATTCATCAATCTCACGGGCAATTTTTGCTTTGTCACTTCCATTCGCAAACGGAGTTACACTGTAATCAGGGATCGACAATACGATCACATGTTTTTTATTATTCCCTGCATAAGCAATTGCTTTATTCAGCAGAATTGTAAACTGATTGCTGTATTCCGATTCTGATAATCCCTGGTATTGATTGTTTACACCGATGAGTAATGTCACAATATCATAAGTAACATTTTTAGGAGGGTTAGAAGCGATCCTGCTTAAGAGGTCTCCTGTTGTCCAGCCAGTCTGCGCAATGATCTCCGGCTGTGCAAATAATTGCGCATTGCTGTTTAACATAGCAACTGTTTGAACAGGATATCTTTCTGATTCCATAACCGATTGTCCAATGGTATATGAATCACCAAGTGCCAGCCAGGTCTTTGCTGAAACTGTTACCGTATCAGTCATTGTTGTATTATCGTTTATATCGGCATTTTCTTTTTTTGTGCATGAAATAAAAAGATAAAATATGGAAAATGATATGGTTAATAGTTTGAGCATACGTATACTAACGGATAATGAAGCCATATGGTTTACTGCAATTATCAAAAAAAGTAAAGTCTTTATAAATTATTTTGCCAACCAGCAGCTGAATTCCATTTTATTCCTTATCTCACGAGTTCGGGAAACACAAAGTGGTAAGTTGCTATAACTTATCTTTGCTGAAAAGCAATTTCATTGGAACTCAGCAACCGTAAAGCATATCACGAATATTTTTTTGAAGCAAAATATATTGCGGGCATCGTGTTGTCCGGAACAGAAATAAAAAGTCTGCGTACGGGCAAGGCCAGTTTCAATGATAGTTACTGCATTTTTTTCAATGGCGAATTGTTTGTGAAGAGCCTGCACATTTCAGAATATGCATTTGGTACTTATACCAACCACGAACCGATGCAGGAACGTAAATTATTATTGAATAAAAAAGAATTAAAAAAACTGGAGAATAAAATTAAGGAAAAGGGTTACAGTATCATTCCTTTAAAAATATTTATCAGTGAGAGTGGTTATGCCAAACTGGAGATCGGCCTTGGTAAGGGTAAAAAGAATTACGATAAAAGAGAAACAATTAAAGAACGGGATACCGAAAGGGATATTAAGCGGAAGTACGGAATATAGTTTTACGTTATAAGTAATAAGCTTTAAGTAAGCATATTCTACTTGTTAATTTTATAAATTTCTTGTCGATAAACCATTTGCCTTGCAAATCATCATTCACTAACTTATTACTTACAACTTATTACTTACAACTCCATTTAACACTCGCTCAAACTGATCGGAATATTCACTGCAAGTCCACCATCCGCAGTTTCTTTGTATTTACTGTTCATATCAAGCGCAGTGTCCCACATGGTTTTGATGACCCCGTCAAGACTCACCTTTGCAAAATCCGGTGTGCTTTGTAATGCAAGCTGGCAGGCAGTTATCGCCTTGATAGCCCCCATGGTATTTCTTTCGATACAAGGTATCTGAACCAACCCGCCGATCGGATCACAGGTGAGACCAAGATGGTGCTCCATCGCAATTTCAGCAGCCATTAAAGTCTGCCGTTGTGTGCCACCCATACATTCAGTCAATGCAGCAGCAGCCATTGCACTGCTTACGCCGATCTCTGCCTGGCATCCGCCCATTGCTGCAGAAATGGTAGCGCCTTTTTTAAAGATACTTCCTACTTCACCTGCAGTCAACAGGAACTGAATGATCTTTTCTTCTTTGTTGCCATCACAAAAAGCAATATAATATTGAAGCACTGCAGGTATCACTCCCGCGGCACCGTTAGTTGGCGCCGTAACTACCCTACCGAAACTTGCATTTTCTTCATTAACTGCCAAAGCAAAACAACTTACCCAGTCAAGGATATACTTAAAATCATTTCCTCCCTGGCGGATAGTGGCCAACCAACTGTTGTAATCATGATACGATTTACCTGCGATCAGTTTTTTATTCAGATCATAGCCTCGCCTTTTTACATTTAATCCTCCCGGAAGCGTACCCTGTGTATGACAGCCCCGGTAAATACATTCTTTCATTACGCGCCATATATTCAGTACGCCTGCTTTGGTTTCTTTATCCGTGCGCCACGCAGTTTCATTTTCCAATACAATATCACTCACATTCATACCTGTCTTTCTGCACCAATGCAATAATTCATCGGCAGTATTTACAGGAAAAGGCAATTCAACTTCGTCTTTATGTTTGTTATCCACTCCTTCTTTCACAACAAATCCTCCCCCGATAGAATAATAAGTTTCTGCTATTTTATTATCATCTTTTAATGTCACCAGGAATGAAACGGCATTTGGATGAAAGGGCAATGATTCTGCAAAAAGAAATTCTATATCTTCTTCAGGTTCAAAATCTATTTCATGGGTACCATGCAGTAATATTTTTTTCATGGCCTTGATATCGGCCATCTTTGCATCAATTGCATTTACATCAAATGTTACCGGATCCTCCCCACTTAAGCCAAGTTGTATTGCCACATCAGTGCCATGTCCCTTACCCGTTTTTGCGAGCGAGCCATACAATAATATTTCTACGGCTGTTACATCTTTCAGTATATTTCTGTCTACGAGTGATTGTGTAAACATTTGCGCAGCACGCCAAGGGCCCAAAGTATGGCTGCTGCTGGGTCCAACGCCGATCTTGAACATATCAAAAACAGAAATTGCTTCGTGGCTCATGAAAGATGCTTTATGTAAATTTACGTTTTATAATTTTTATCCCGATGCAGAATGATGATCTATATCAAAATAAAAGACCCCGGTAATAGTACCAGGGTCTTAAAAATAAGTTCTATATTTTAAAAAACATTATCCAGCTGAATGGTAAAGACCAGGTATGAATTGGCAGGAATAGATCCGGCTGCAGCACTTCCATAACCAAGGGATGGCGGAATATATAAAGTGATCGCTCCACCTTTAGCTATTAATGGAATGCCTTTTTGCCAGCCCACGATTAATTGTCCCAAAGTAAAAGACACACCAGTAGTATTTGAATCAAAGACGCCACCTGTTGAAGTGGTATTAAATGTTCTTCCACTGTACCTCACTGTTACACCGGAACATAAACCCGGGGCACTACCCGATCCCGCGGAAGTGACGGTATAAAACATACCGCTGGAATGTTGTGTTGCAGTAAGTCCATTATTGGTCAGGTAGGTTTGTATATACGCGATCTCTGCAGCAGAAGCCACTGTAGCCGAATTCTGAAACGCACAATCAGTAGACGTCTTTTTACAGGCGAATAATAAAAAAGGAAGAGCGAGGAGGTAAATTAATTTCTTATTCATTAATATTATTTTTGCAAATGTAAGGGATCATGATTACAGAGATGCTGCAGCGCTTTTCTTTTGTTTTTGTTTTAACTCTTTATATAATTGCTCATTCATTTCCCATTTATAATGCATGCGGAAATAAGCATAGAATATTATACAAAGCAAAACTGCAATAACAATCGTTATGAAAAGGCCGATGCTGAACTGCGTCGATTTATTGTACAAGTCAGGATTTTCAATAAATTCTTTGGTGATGAGCCGCTGTCCATCCTGGGTATGCTGGGTAACCTGCGAAGCTTTATTGAACCATTGCGGCATAAAAAACTGCACAAGAAATATCAATACCAGCACAGGCAATCCAAAAAGCATCGCCATTGGCAGGCCTGAGAGCAGTTTATTGCTGAATCCACTTCTTGTTTCACGTTGAGCTTCCCAATATCTGATAAAATCGTTATCCCTTGCTGTAAGCATAGGACAAAATTAAGTAAAGCCCGTGAATGCTTTGTAATATTGACAATATAATGTAGGTTTGTCATCTTTCAACGTTCAAGCACTGTTTGCAAAACCCCTAAGAAGTTAATACCAACGCCTGTCCAATAATTCTGAAGTAAGTTGATATTAATTATCCGCAGGAATTACATCTGATTAAAACAATACAAGTACATGAAAATTGAACAATTACTGGTTCAGTATTTATACGACAGTAAAAAATTAACCCTGCAGGGCATCGGCACTTTTCACATGTCAGAAGATTTTGTAATGCCTTCTGAAAATGATAAGGATTTTGTAATTCCGGATAATGCCATTTCTTTTGAGTACAATTCCAAAGCCGGGGAAGATCACGCATTGGTAACTTATATTGTTCAGCAGACAAGAAAAATTTTCCCCCTGGCCAGCGCAGATCTTGATTCGTATGTAGTACTTGGCAAACAATTTTTAAATATCGGCAAGCCATTCCGTATTGAAGGCATTGGTACATTACAAAAAAATATGGCAGGTAAATATGATTTTGTACCTGGTCAGTTCATAACGCCGAAACTGACGGATATTCCTAAACCATTAAAGGAAAAACTCGAGCACGATATTTCTTTTGACACTCCTACCCGCGAAGAAAGCAGATCAGGTAACAGTAAGAAAATAATCATGATCATTTCTGCAGTAATTGTATTGGGCGTGGCCGGATTTGCTGCATGGTATTTTTTAAACAGGAAAAAAAATGCTCCTGCAGCTGAAGAGAATACGGTTGCTGTGGTTCCGGCTGCTAAGGAACCTGAACATAAAGCTGACAGCAGCATTACAAAAGATTCCAGTCTCACTAATATTAAGAAACCTGATACAGTGATTGCAAAGGCTCCTGTCATTTCAAATAATAGCGCATATACATTCCGGGTTGTTTTCAGAACGTATAATAACAAGACCGCAGCTCAAAAAAAATATGATGAATTAACCAGTTGGGGTTACCATCTATTGCTCCTTAACAGGGATACAACTTTGTACAAAATAGCAATGCCTTTTGCAAGGCCGTTGGCTGATACAGTTAAGCTGAGAGATTCTGTCAGGGTGCTTTTTGGCGACAAACCTTATGTCGAAAAAAATTAATGATCCTGTTCTGGATATTGACAGGCATAGATATTATTGCGATAGCCTGTTCATCAACATGGATTCCTGATATTGTAAAACCTTTGCTGATGCCGGTGCTCATCAGTTCGCTATTGCAGCTCAGACCAAATTCATCCAATAGAAATTTAATGCTGGTAGGTTTATTTTTTTCGTGGGCGGGTGATATTTTGTTATTGTTTGAAAAGAACGGAGCAATTTTTTTTATACTCGGACTTGTTTGTTTTTTACTGACGCATATTCTGTACATCATTTATTTTTTGAAACTCAGATCATCAGCCGTTTCATTGCTCAGAAAATATCCCTGGTTGATCTTATTGATCTGCCTGTATTCAGTTTGCCTGGTAGCAGTTTTATTTCCTCACCTGAAAGAAATGAAATTACCGGTGATGGTTTATGCCGCCGTGATCAGCATCATGTTAGTATGCAGTTTACATGCATTTAAAAAAGTAAACAGGTCTGCAGGATTGTATTTTGTTTCCGGTGCTTTATTGTTTGTTATTTCAGATTCGCTGCTGGCAGTAAATAAATTTTACCAGCCTTTTATATTCGCAGGAATATTAATTATGCTTACGTATTGTGCTGCACAGTTCCTGATCGTGAAAGGTTTCGGCAGTTTAACCCAATAAAAAAAACCCTAACCGCAAAGTCTTGCACAGCAGGGTTCTTTATACCGAGTAATTAAACTCAGCACAAATATAACGCTGCCGGCTACTGATTATTGTTAAGAGATTTAAAATAATTATTCCTTTACTCCTACAACTTCTATTTCAAAAATTAAAATGCTGTTCGGCGGAATTTTAGCAGACCTGCTTCGTATCGAATACGCAAGTGCAGAAGGTATGATGATTTGTATCTTTCCCCCGATCCTGCATTGCGGAAGTGCCATCTGCCAGCCTTTAATTAAACGGTTCAATGGAAAAGTTGCAGGCTCGCTTTTCGTCTGATCAAATATTTCTCCATTGAACAAATTCCCTTTGTAATATGCAATAACTGTATCCGTAACTTTCACCTTCCGCCCGGTTCCTTCCTTTAATATTTTATAGTAAATCCCATTTATGGAACCGGTAGTATCTATCTTTCCTGCAGAGACAGCATTCAATATCATTGCATGTTCTTCCCTTGCAATTGCAGCGCTATCGGCATTTTTATAAAGATCGATCACCGGTTTTATATTTGTTGGCGCCCGCTTGAACAGATCTCCCGGTTTGGCGGTCGCGGGTTCATATCCACCATTCCATAACAGGAATTTACCTTCCTTTATTCCGGCTCCATAATCAATACGGTCACCGGCCTTACCGGTCGCATCAATTGAGAATGCGGCACTTGTTAATTCTTTCCAGTCTCCGTTTTCATTCCTGATCCATTGATTTCCAAACAATGCTTTTCGTTGTAACTGACCGTTAGTACCATCAAAATCTTCATTGAAAGAATATAGATGATCAAGATATCTTCCGTCTTTCGGCGCACTGAAACTCGCGATCAATTTCCATTGCTGCAATTCAGGAATAAAAAAATAACCGGTATAAATGGTCAGATTGCCCGCACTGTCTGGTAAGGCTGTTACTAAAAATTCATATTTAACTCCGGGCTTCCAGTTGTATACCCAATGACTGTGACCACCGGTACCTTCATTACCAAAGCCATCTGCAAATACATCTTTTCCTTTTGCAATAAGCTGTACTTTATTTTCCGTATTCACTTTATTCCTCTCCACCGCTTCATTGCCTGCGTCCCAGACAGAAAAAATGATCCGTCTTTCATTTTCGCTGTTTACCTGCATACCAAAATAACCACGCTTAAAGCCACAGGCCATATAATAACTGTACACATGATCGTAAGTTTCCGGAACGGTTAACTCATTATAAAAAGAAACCGTTTTAAAAGAATCCGGTACAGTATAAAACAAATGAACAGAAGCTGCATTGCGCCTCGCTTTGCTGTTGAATTCCATTTCAACTGAAGCAGTTCCTGTAAAATAAAGATTGCTGATGTCGGCAATTATTTTCCCCTTTATACTGCCGGTTAATTTTATATGATAGAATCCGGGTTTTGAAATAACGACAGTACCAATTGTCAGCTTTTTATAGTCCGCAGATTTTGAAATGCTGACAGAAAATATTTTATCCGCGAACTCTATGTTTAACTTACTGTCTGCTGAAGCATTCCTGGCATTGATCTGCAATTGCAGCTCTCCTGCTTGTTTGCAATAAAAAAAATATTGGATCTGCTGTTGAGGATCTTTCCAGTTGTGAAGCCCATCTTTACCAAACAAAACACTGTTATCATCTGAATCTGTTTTCTCACGGGGCATTGCATAACCGGTAAATGCGGGCATTACTTTTATTTCCTGTGCAGTACCACAGGTTATTGCAAAACAAGCGATAAAGAACACAATCGTTTTTTTCATGGCAGAAGAATTGATGATATATTTTCCTGAAAATAAGAATGGAAAAATACATTAAAACAAATTATCAGTGCATTCTTTATTACGGATTAGGGGGCAGGAATAAGAGCAGCAGAAGAAGGAAATGAAGTTCAGAATTTGTTATTTTAGATTTCTTTATTATATTGCAGTACAAAAAAAAGGGGCCTCCTGTAGAAACAGGCGCCCTCTAACGATTGCTTGCCATATGAAAAATCTTTAAACCTTGCTTTAGCTGTTTCACAGCTTAGTAATTACGACTCTCTAACGATGCTTTTTCTACGATTGCTTGTCATTTTTTAATTACACTGTAAAAATAGGGCTAGTTTGAATCAATTCTAAACTAACTTATTACAGGATTTATGATGCCTAACAGGGAATTTAATTTACGAGACCCTTTACAGTATTGAATCACAGGATAGTTTTGTTATTATGGCCAACAGATTTTCTGATATATTATTTCAACTGATCCATTCCCTGGAAAAAGCTGAAAAACGACATTTCAAACTTTATATCAAGCGTAGTTCGGGGAAAGAAGACCTTAAGATCGTTCAGTTATTTGATGCGATGGATAAACTGACGGAGTATGATGAAAAATCATTGCTGAAAAAATTGCCAGGCATCGAAAAGCCCCAGCTCTCCAATCTCAAAACACATCTTTACAAACAATTGCTGGCAAGTCTGCGTCTGCTCAAAAGTGCTGACAGCATTGACCTGCAGCTGAATGAACAATTTGATTATGCGCATATCCTTTATAAAAAAGGTTTATTCCTACAGAGCCTACGCATCCTGGAAAAAGCAAAAGAAACAGCGCACAGTCACCAGAAATTTAATCATCTTACCCAGTTGCTGGCGCTTGAAAAAAGAATTGAAACACTTTATATTACAAGAAGTAATCAGGATAAGGTTGACAGTATTGTTGCCGAAGCATTAGAGGTAAGCCGCCGCACCGGAAGGATCGTACAGTTAAGCAATCTCGCTTTGCAGCTGAATAGTTGGTATGTCAAGAACGGCCATTCCCGCAATAATGAAGATGAGGCCGGCATCAGGATCTTCTTTAAAGAAAATCTTCCTGATCATGCCGGGGAGCTGACCGGCTTTTACGAAAAACTATACCTCTACCAAAGCTATTGCATCTATGCTTTTATCCGGCAGGATTTTATTATGTATTACCGCTATGCACAAAAATGGGTAGACATTTTTAATGAAGACATTGCTTTGAAACGCGTGGAGACAGGCCATTACATCAAAGGCGTGCACAATCTGCTGAATGCACATTTTGACCTCAGAAATTTTCAGTTGTTCGACAGGATACTGGAGCAGTTTGAAGATTTTTCAAAAACAGACAGGGTAAAACAGAATGATAATTTTTTAGTGCAGACATTTATTTATATCAATAACGCCAGACTGAACAGACATCTGATGACCGGCACTTTTAAAGAAGGCTTTGCCATGATACCGGAACTGTTTGAAAAGATGGAAGTCTATGCGCCATTACTGGATAAGCACCGGATACTGGTGTTCAATTATAAAACGGCCATGCTTTATTTCGGCAGCGGCGATTACAGCACCTGTATCGATTACCTGCAAAGGATCATCAACGATAATATTGATCTGCGTTACGACCTGCAATGCTATGCACGCCTGCTTCACCTGTTGGCACATTATGAAATGGGCAATTATGAATTGATGGAAACGCTGACCAAATCCGTTTACCGCTTCATGTCGAAGATGAAAAATTTTACCGTGGTGGAAGAAGAGATGTTTAAATTTTTACGCAACTCATTCAAAATAAAAAGAGCAAGGATAAAACCCGAACTGCAGAAATTTCTTGATACCGTAAAACAGTTTGAAAAGAACCGCTTTGAAACACGCGCCTTTGCTTACCTCGATATCATATCATGGGTGGAAAGCAAGTTGAATGATAAAACACTTTCTGAAATCATTCATCAGAAATTTCTTGACAGTAAAAAAAGAAATTACAAAGAAGATGATAGTCGATAGACCATAGTCCATGGACTATGGTCTATCGACTATCGACTATTTTTAACTAATTATCGCGAGGCTCTCCGGAATAAATAAATTGCGATCATTCCAAAAATAATATTGGGAACCCATGCCGCCAGCAAAGGTGTAAAATTTCCCTTGGTAGCAAACACCAGTGAAAAACGGCTGAACAGAATATAGAAGCAACTCAGTACGAGACCGATCAGTATCTGTAACCCGCTCCCACCACGGATCTTACGGCTGCTCATGGATGCACCGATCACCGTAAGTATAAACACAGAAACCGGTATCGCATCACGGTTATATTTTTCTACCAGCAATGTACTCAGCATTTCAGAACCGCGTTCTCTTTCCACTTTAATAAACTGATCAAGCTCAGGTGTGGGCAACTGATCTTTTATATATTCATCGCGGCGCAGATCATTGGGTTTAAAATTATAGGACACGAGCATGGCCGCAGAACTTTTATTTTTTTCCAGCTTGCCATTAATGTGGCGCTCCAGTACATTGGTAAGATTCCATTTCTTTTCCGCAGTATCCCAGTTAAAATTCTGCGCACGCAGGTTATAAACAAGCCGGGTACCCGAAAACTGGTCGATGAAAAATCCGTCGCCTTTTTTCCGAACCGTATCATAATTTCTGATTCCAACATAGGTGTTGGAATCCATCCTGAAATAAAAATTTTTCAATGTAATCTGGTCCTTGTATTCAGCACCAAAATTAGGATCAATGTACTGCGCCTGGAAAGCGCCCCATTTTTTATTGGCATTGGGTACAATGTAGCGGTAGCCTCCCCAAAGCATTGCGCTCAGCAATAATCCGCCACCAAAATACGGAAGCATAAAACGTGTAAAACTCACGCCACTGCTCAATATCGCAATCACTTCACTTCTTGCAGCAAGTCTGGAAGTAAAATAAATCACCGCAATAAAAACAAAAAGCGGGAACAGCAATGCATCAATACGCGGAATAAAACCAAAGTAGTAATCAGTGATGATGCGGTGAACAGGCAGTTTTGATTTTACAAAATCATCCGTTTTTTCACTGATATCAATTACCACCGCAATTACCGTAAACAACAAAAGGCAGAAGAAGAAAGTAACGAGGTATTTCTTTAATATGTACCAATCGATTTTTTTCATTTATCGGGGCAAATGTAGTAAAAACCGTTCATGGTTCATAGTTGATGGTTCATAGCGGCGCGTTAATTATTCAGATAGGCTTCCTTTTCCTGTTTATTACTTATAACTTACTACTTATAACTTTTTTCGCTTAACAATTTTATCCTCCATTCATGTCTTGTGGGAAGGCTCATCAGGTTTTGCTTTCAAAACAAGCCAACATGTATTTGCCCTCTGTCAACTGTCAACTTTATTTGCCTGAACAATTCCCTTCGCTGCAATCCATCCTGTTGTCCATGCATTTTGAAAATTAAAACCTCCTGTCACACCATCTGCATTCAGCACTTCACCTGCAAAAAATAATCCGGGCACAATTTTACTCTGCATTGTATTCACATCAATTTCTTCCAGTTTGATTCCACCGCAGGTCACAAACTCTTCTTTAAAAGTTGTTTTGCCATGCACTGAAAATTCCTGCGCACATAAATGCTTAATGAGTTTGTTTTGTTCCTTTGCCGGAAGATCAGCCCAGCGTATACCTGCCGCGATGCCTGATTGACTTAAAAAATATTCCCACAATCGTTGCGGTAAAAAAAACGGATTTCTGTTGATTAGTTTCTGAGTCGCAATATCAAAGCGCAGGCGCTGAAAACGTTCTCTTAAACTTTGTTCCGTAAAAGCAGGCAGCCAGTTAACCGTTATCGAAAATGAATAATTTTTTTCCTGTAATATTCTTGCCCCCCATGCGGATAATTTTAAAACAGCCGGGCCACTGAGTCCCCAATGTGTAATCAATACAGGGCCAGTTTCCGTAAGTTTTGTTCCGTTGATCTTTACAACAACATTGTCAACAGATAAACCCATCAGTCCCGTAATAATATTGCCGGGCATATTAAAAGTAAACAAAGAAGGTACTGGATCTTCAATAGCATGACCGATTTGCCGGAGCCATTCAAATTGAGATGATTTTGGATAACCTCCCGAAGCAATACAGATAAAACCGGCAGGAATTTTTTTTTCATTAGCGAGGTGAATACTAAATCCGGAAGCTTCTTTTATTATTGACCGGACTTCTGCATTCATCAATATTGTTACTCCGTATTTATTGGCTTCCTTCATCAGGCACTCAATAATTGTCTGGGAAGAATCTGTTACGGGGAACATCCTTCCATCAGCTTCTGTTTTCAATTCCACATTTCTTTCTTTAAACCAATTGATGGTATCCGTAGTAAAAAAATGATGAAATGCTTTCTTTAAAAAATTATTGCCACGCGGATATTTTTTGATCATATCCGCAATACTGAAACAGGCATGAGTAACATTGCAACGGCCGCCACCACTCACTTTCACCTTGCCCAGCAGTTTACTGCTTTTTTCAATGATGGTAACTTCCAGTGCAGGATTTATCCGGGCTGCATTCACCGCACAAAAAAAACCGGCGGCACCTCCTCCAATAACAACCAGTTTCTGTTTATGCATGGGGCAAAGGTAAAGAGTTTGAAAGTTCAAAAGTTTTGAATAATCAGCACTGAAGAAACAAATCCTGAAACCGGTTAAAAGTTTTTTGATTACATTTAAAGATGCAACGAAAATTTTTTTTTCTTGTATATCTTTTCTTCTGCACAAAATGTTGCTGCCAGCAACTACCTTTTGTTTATTATACACCGCGGGAAGGTCTTATCAACAGCAGGGTACGAAATGTACTGCAGGACAGCAGTGGAAGAATGTTCTTTCTTACCTATGGAGGGTTCAGCATTTATGATGGTACAAAATTTTTCAGCTACAATGTACAGAGCGGCCTCTCTAATGACCTTGTAAATGATGCACTGGAAATGGGCAACGATTCGTTCTGGATTGCCTGCAATGATCATCACCTGAATATTTTGTCCCACGGCAGGATTAAACAACTGGCAACTTCAACAGATTTTTCTCCCATCATTAATAAATTTTTGAAAACAAAAGATGGAACCATTTACGCAGCCGCAGATGAAGGGCTTTACAGATGGAAGTCCGGCATTGGTTTCGAACACATCAGTATCAAAGATAAAAACAAAGAAGAGCTGCTTTATTTCAGCAATATGGTGGAATACAATGGATGGCTGCTGCTTTCGCAATGGGTAGGTCCGCAAACCAAACACCTGGTGGCTGTAAACCTGAGCAACAACAAGATTTACAGCGTCTGCTATCAACCGGGGTATGACATCAAAGTAAAAAATAATAACACTGCATGGGTCAGTCTCCCGAATGGATTCATGGAGGTAGATAACGAAAAGCTGCAACAGCATATACTCGACTTAAATCCTTTACCTGCACAGGTCGGACTTACTGGTGCCAGCCCTGGATCCTTTTGCTTTGATAAAGCATTCAATACCTGGATAAACTATGGGAGCAGTCTTCTTAAAATAACTGCTGCAGGCGTTAAAGAAACCATCTCCCGTGAACAAGGTTTAAGGTCCATCAATATCAATACAACTTTTTTTGACCGGGAAGGAATTTTATGGATAGGAACAGATGGTAATGGCGTGATGAAACTAACGGGAACCAACCTACGGTTACTGAATAATTTTAACGGAGCAACCGCTTCCTCGATCGAAGCTTTAACTGCATACAAAAATTCTGATACGGTATGGATGTATGATCTACCCACGCATCAGATCATCTGCACGGATCCTTCCGGCAGTAAAGCATTTCCATTTACAGTAGACAAGAGTGTACATAAAATATTTAAAAAAGAAAATGCATTATATATTTCCTGTCAAAAAGATATTTATCTCATTCAGGATTGCCGGGAACCCTCCGCTTATCAGCATGCAGTCAATATTTTTCATACAGACAGCGGCTATCTTAGCAGGGGTATTTCAGATCCTTATGGAAACATCATTGAAATCTATGCTATAACGGACAGCAGTTTTTATCTTCATTCTCTTGTAAACGGCAAGACCAGTTCTTATACAAAAATTCCTTTTTTGGTTGACCAACTGGTAGTTGACAGTCAGCAACGCTTGTGGGCAGCAACCCGCAATAACAGGCTCATGGTATATCAGCTGGATGCTGAACATCCATCGCATTATTTACAATTATTAAAAGAATTTGACAGCAAAGAGCTGCCCGATATTTCGCCGAGGTCCATTTGCATGGATAAAAAAAATAATCTCTGGCTGGGCACGCGGCTGAATGGTGTATTTAAATTTGAACTGAACGGACTGAATATTATAAAGCAGCAACAGTTTACAATGCAGCAGGGGCTGGTTGACAATTTTATTGTGACGTTGCATTGTGATAACAACAATCATATCTGGGCTGGCACACAAAACGGAATGGATGAGATCATGGAAAACGGAAAGGATACGAAGATTAAAAATATTACCAAGAGCCAGAATATATTTCTTTTCATCAGCAATATATTTTCAGATAAAAAAAATACAGTCTGGGCCTTGTCCACTAACGGTAGTGTAATTAAAATTGCAGAAAAAGATACCGGCTTATCGTCAACTGGTCCTGCATTTTTTTTTAATGAATTAAAAGTCAGCGGTAAAGAAACCGCCATTGAACCCGGTCATACTTTCTCTTCCGGCAACAATAATCTGAGTTTCAGTGTTGCCGCCACTTCATTTATGGATGAGAAGCAGATCAGGTACAGTTACCTGCTGAAAGGCAGTGGCAATAACAATTGGAGCGAACCGGTAAACAATGCAGTATTTAATTTTATCAACCTTGCCCCTGGTAAATATATTCTCCAGGTAAGAGCCGATTTTCCGGATGAACTATATCCATCTTCCATGATCAGCTATTCCTTTAGCATCAGCAAACCCTGGTGGCTTCGCTGGTGGTTTATCAGCATCATCGTACTTGCTGCAACATTACTTCTGTATTTTATTATCAGGAATTATTACCGTCGAAAAATGGGACAACAGAAAATGATTTATGAAAAACAACAGGCTGTTGAACAGGAAAGAAGCCGCATTGCGACTGATATGCATGATGACCTGGGCGCAGGCCTGACCCGGATAAAATTTCTCAGTGAAAATATTTCAGAAAGAAACATTACAGGAAATGACAGGGAAGAATTACAGAAACTGCAAGGTTCGGCAAATGAACTGATCGAAAGCATGGGCGAAATTATCTGGGCAATGAACGATAAAAATAATACGCTGGAAGACCTGATCTTTCACTTACGGAGTTATAGCATTACTTATTGCGAAGAAAATAAACTGAATTGCAGTTTCAACCTGGCGGGTAGTATTCCTTATCAGAATATCAATGGACATACCAGGAGAAATATTTTCCTGATTGTAAAAGAATGTTTACACAATATTGTAAAACATGCAGCTGCCGGCAGTGTAATATTTAATATTACAGCAGGCGAATCTCTGGTCATCAGCATCCAGGATAATGGAAAAGGAATGAGTAATGGAAACAGCGGAAGAGGAAATGGTTTGATCAATATGCAGAAACGGATCACAGAAATGAAAGGTAGTTTTACAATAATAAATAACAACGGTACAAAAACAGAACTGCGCATCCCGATGACAGTATAACTAAAGTACTATTGCATACCGGTTGTTGAAAGTTAAATTTAACACATGAATGAGATCACTGTCAGTATTGTGGAAGATATTGCTGAGGTAAGGGAAAGCATAGAAAAATTAATACAGCAGTCTGAAGATTTTCTTCTGGCAGGTTCATATAGTAATGCTGAACAGGCTGAACAGGCATTGCCGGATCATACACCGGATATTGTGATCATGGATATTAATCTTCCGGGCAGAAACGGAATTGATTGTATCAAAAATCTCAAGGAAAAATGCAAAGGATCACAATTCATTATGTTTACCATTTTTGAAGATGATCAGAAAGTATTTGATGCGCTGGAAGCCGGTGCCTGTGGTTATTTGCTGAAAAAGACACCCAAAGAAAAAATTCTGGAAGCCTTAAAGGAACTGCATGAGGGCGGAAGTCCGATGAGCACCCAGATCGCAAGAAAAGTGATCCAGGTTTTTCAAAAGAATAAAAGCATGAGCGAAGAAGCAGCCCCGCTTACCAAAAAAGAAAAAGAAATTCTGGAGCTGCTCGCCAAAGGATATTTATATAAAGAGATCGCTGAAAAAACTTCCATCAGTGCCAATACGGTCAAACAGCATATACACAATATCTATGAAAAGCTGCATGTGCAGAACCGCACCGAAGCCATCAACAAAGTGTATAAAAGATAACAGTATAACTTACGCAGCAACAACCCTAACTTTTATACTATTGCAGCATTTGCACCTGCAATGTATTTTCATAAAAATAATTGCAGAGTTCTAACCTTTCTGCATTTCAATTGAATAAAAAAAATTAAACCTCTTTTTATGAAACGGCTTCTGCTCTACACAACACTATTATTAATATCAGTCAACATGCTTGCCCAGAAAGGAATTGGTCTCGGTTTAAAGGCCGGTATCAATTTCGCAAATGTTACCGGCGCTTCTTCCATCAGTCCATCCGGTAAAAGCGGATTTCATGCGGGCATTTTTTTATCGCCGGCATCCAAAAAAATATTGGGTTTCCGCACAGAGCTGATCTATTCCGAACAGGGTTATGATTTTAAAAAAGGAACTACTAACGGAACCGTTGACCTGAAATACCTGATGCTTCCACAAATGACAACGATCAATATTACCAAATATGTTCAGCTGCAACTGGGTGCACAGATCTCGTTTCTTTTAAATGCATCGGCAGACAGCACCGCAACCAATGGCATGGCGGGCCCTTATAGTAAGGTGCTGGATTATTATAATAAAATGGATTATGGTTTTGCTGCAGGTGCTGAAATACATCCCTTCAAAGGAATGCTGATCGGCGCACGATATAATATCAGCCTGAACAATCTGTACAAAGATCCCGGCACGGGCAATCCTTCCTTTGTACCCAGTACCAGTAATATTGACTTTAAAAATAATTTAGTGCAGGTATTTGCAGGATGGAGATTTTAAATGATTTGATGATTTGGAAATTGGTAATGAATACAATTGAGTTTTGAAAATCATTATCAACGCTCTCAATTTTTCAACTTTCCTTTTTGACTTACAGATTTCTTCACTTATCATATTCTGTGGGAAGGCTCATCCTGTTTGTATTTTTGATCATGCCGGTCAGTTCAGAATATACATCTCAGTAATCCGAACACAAAAAATGATTTGCTTTTTCTGCAGCCTCTATTGCTGTGAAGGAAGAAAGAATGTCTGCTTTATTTTTTTTGATGCAAAGCGTATGTTCATAATGTGCTGCAGGTTTACCATCCTTTGTACGGATCGTCCAGCCATCTTCATCAGTGATAATATCTCTTTTACCCATGTTGATCATGGGTTCAATTGCGATCACCATTCCCTCTTTTAATTTAGCACCGCTACCTCTTTTACCATAGTTGGGCACTTGCGGTTCTTCGTGCAGACTCTTGCCCAGCCCATGTCCTACCAGTTCTCTCACCACACCATAACCATGTTTTCTTTCAGTGTGTTCCTGAACGGCCCATGCAATATCACCAACACGGTTACCCGCAGTTGCTTTTTCAATTCCTTTGTATAAAGATTCCTTGGTAATCTTCATCAGTTCTTTTACATCATCGCCCACCGGGCCTACTGCAAAAGTATAAGCGCTGTCACCATGATAGCCGTTTTTATAAACACCTGCATCTACGGAGATCACATCGCCTTCTTTGATCAGGTCTTTTGTAGGAAAGCCATGCACCACTGCATCGTTTACCGAAATACAGCAGGTAAACGGAAAATCATGATACCCTTTAAAAGAAGGTACAGCTCCATTATCAAGAATATATTTTTCAGCAGCTTTATCAAGCTCCATAGTTGTTATGCCAGGCCTGATCATTGATGCAACCAATGCCAGCGTTTGCTCCAGCAACCGGCAGCTTTCCCGCATCAGTTCTATTTCCTTATCTGTTTTATAATGGATCATTACTGTAATTTAAAAAATAAACCCTGACTTGAATGCCAGGGTTTAATAAAATATTTTTAAGCACCCCAAAGGGATCGGAATTATATTCCTGTACTGGAAGCAACAGCCTGTCTGCCCTGTATCCTGCCGCCACTCATGAGTCCATCGTATTGACGCATCAGCAGCTGCGTTTCTATCTGCTGCAATGTATCCAGGATTACACCTACCATGATCAGCAGTGAAGTACCACCGAAGAAAGTAGAAAATCCCTGCTGCATATTAAATACTGCCTGGAATATCCCGGGTAAAATACCCACGATCGCAAGCAACACTGCACCTGGTAATGTAATGCGGTCCATGATGGTACCAATATAATCAGCAGTAGGCTGACCAGGTTTTACACCCGGAATAAACCCATTATTGCGTTTTAAATCTTCTGCCATCTGCTTTGGATTAAATATCAAAGCAGTGTACAGGAAGGTGAAGGCAATTACACAAATTGAATACACGAGCATGTACACCGGATTGGTATGCTGTGTAAAGTATCTTGTCCAGTTGGTAGCACCCTGGTTAAATCCTGAAAATATAGTTGGCAGGAATAAAATCGCCTGTGCAAAGATGATCGGCATTACACCGGCCGCATTTACTTTTAACGGAAGGAAGTTACGTGCTCCGCCGATCTGTCGATTGCCCACCAATTGCTTGGCATAACTTACCGGTACTTTTCGTGTTCCCTGTACCAGCAGGATCAATCCCATGATAATTGCGATCAGGAATAAGATTTCTACCAGCATGATCAGTAAACCGCCTGCACCATTGGTAGATCTTGAAGACCACTCCTGTGCAATAGATTGCGGAAGACGAGCAAGAATACCTACCATGATGATGATAGAAGTACCGTTACCCAATCCTTTGTCAGTAATCTTCTCACCCATCCACATTACAAATAAAGTTCCTGTGGTTAATACAACAACAGTTGATATTGCAAACTGTAATGTTGTAAAGCCCGGATATAAAACTGCGTTACCGTTTTGTTTAAGATAACCGATATAAGCTGCTGCCTGAAATGCAGTAACGATTACTGTAAGATAGCGTGTCCACTGGTTGATCTTTTTTCTGCCGGTCTCACCTTCTTTCTGGATCTTGGCCATTTGCGGAACCAGGATGGTAACGAGCTGCATAAAAATAGAGGCAGAAATGTAAGGCATGATACCCAATGCAAAAATGGAAGCTTTTGAAAAGCCGCCACCAACAAATGTATCAAGCAGTCCGAGTATACCACCTTTGGGATTTTTATTACTGAGCTCAGCCTGTGCAGCTGCATCAATACCGGGGAGTATAATGTGATTACCTATGCGGTAAATAAATACAAGCAATAAAGTAAAGACGATCTTGTTGCGCAGTTCCTCAATGCTCCAGATATTCTTAAGTGTTTGAATAAACTTCTTCACTGTGTTATAACTTTTTTAAAAATGAGTTTCACCGTAACCAAAAAAAACGCTTTCAACAAAAGCGTTTACAAATATCGTGAAATTATTTTACACTCTTTTGAGTAGCTTCATTTTCTACTTCACCGGTAGATCTGTTGACGATATCAATTGTACCGCCGGCAGCAACAATAGCAGCTTTGGCTTTTTCACTCACTGCATTTACTTTAAAAGTAAATTTTCCTTTCAGTTCACCATTGCCTAATATTTTTACATTATCAAACTGACCGATCAATCCATTGATGTAAAGATTCTGTGGATTGAATTCTGTAATACCATATTTTTCTGCAAGATGATCGATCTGACCGATGTTAAGCACTTTGTAATCGATGCGGTTGATATTTTTAAATCCACGCTTTGGAATACGGCGCTGGATGGGCATCTGGCCACCTTCGTGTGCCATTTTACTTTTATAACCGGCACGGCTTTGTCCGCCCTTATTACCTTTGGTAGAAGTACCACCTTTACCACTGGCTTCACCGCGGCCTAATCTTTTTTCTTTGTGCGTAGAGCCTTTTGCAGGCTTGAGATTGTGTAAATTCATTTTGCTTTTATTTTAAACTTGCGCCCCGAAAGCTTCAGGGCTCGCTTTATTAATTTGGTGATTTGGAGATTTGATAATTTTTTCAATGCGTTGATTTTTTGTATTTCATCAGCACATCATCAAATTACCAAATTATCAAATCAGGCTGTTTCTTCAACTTTAACCAGGTGATTTACTTTGATAACCATACCCAGTATCTGTGGAGTAGCTTCTACTTCAACAGTAGCATTCATTTTTCTCAGGCCCAATGCAAACATTGTTTTCTTCTGACGTTCCGGCCGGTCGATAATGCTTTTTACCTGTGTTATTTTTATCTTCTTCATAGCCCCTGACCCCTAAAGGGGAATTTGTTTTTTACTTATTTAATATACCCTTGCTCCCCTTCAGGGGATGGGGGCTTTTATCCGTTAAATACTTTCTTTAAAGAAATTGTTCTTGTTTTTGCAACAGCGATTGGTTCACGTAAAGTGGCCAGTGCTTTAAAGGTTGCTTTTACCACGTTGTGCGGATTAGCAGAACCCAGGCTCTTTGCAAGAACGTCGGTGATACCAGCGCTTTCCAGTACAGCACGCATGCTGCCTCCGGCAATTACACCGGTACCATGAGCGGCTGGTTTGATCAATACTTTTGCAGCACCTTCTTTCGCCCATTGATCATGAGGAATAGTACCATGCATTACCGGAACTTTGATCAGGTTCTTTTTTGCATCTTCAATTCCTTTGGTGATGGCTTCCTGTACTTCTTTGGCTTTACCAAGACCATGTCCTACAACACCGGCTTCATTTCCTACCACTACCAATGCAGAGAAACTGAATGCACGGCCACCTTTTGTTGTCTTAACAACGCGGTTGATAGAAACTACTTTTTCTTTCAACTCAAGGTCACCGGCTTTGATTTTATTTAAAACTAAGTTTGCCATTTATATCCTGATTAGAATGTTGATTAATTAAAATTGCAGTCCGCCTTCTCTTGCGCCTTCTGCTACAGCTTTTACGCGTCCATGATACAGATTACCACCACGGTCAAAAACAACAGTACTCAATCCAAGATCCGTTGCTTTACGGGCAATGGCTGCTCCAACGAGTTTGCCTTTTTCAGTTTTCGTTCCTTTCTGTGCAACGATATCTTTATCTTTTGATGAAGCGGCAGCCAATGTAACACCGTTGTCATCATCGATCAATTGTGCATAGATGTCGGTGTTGCTTCTGAAAACACTCAACCTTGGTTTGGCGGCAACGCCTGCAATTTTCTTGCGGATGCGATACCTGATCTTTTGTTTTGCACTTGTTGTACTCATCTTCTTTTATTTTATGTCCCGATTCTGCCGGGAGAGTTACCCCAAACCCCTGAAGGGGCTTAAGAAATATTATAATGTTGACCTCTTTCCCCCTTTAGGGACCAGGGTTTTATTTACCAGCAGACTTACCAGCTTTTCTTCTCAATACTTCACCTGCGAATTTCACACCCTTTCCTTTGTATGGTTCCGGTTTGCGGAGGCTGCGTATTTTAGCGCATACCTGGCCAAGTAACTGTTTGTCTATGCTTTCCAGCATGATCATTGGGTTCTGCCCTTTTTCCTGTGCTGTTGTAATTTTCAGTTCTTTCGGAATCTCAAAAATAATATTGTGAGAATAACCCAAAGCAAGATCCAGTATGTTTCCCTGGTTGGCGGCTTTATAACCCACACCCACCAGTTCTAACTTTTTAGAATATCCTTCTGTAACACCTTTCACCATGTTGCTGATGAGTGAGCGGTACAGGCCATGCATTGCACGGTGACGGATCTGATCGGTAGGACGACCTACAGTCAAAATACCATCTTTAATTTCTATAGTGATATCGCGGTCTATCTGCTGTTTCAATTCGCCTTTAGGCCCTTTAACAGTCACCACGTTCTCAGCATTCACACTTACGGTAACACCGCTGGTGGCTTCTATCGGTTTTTTTCCTATCCTTGACATAGTCGGTTTTTTATTTTTGTTTTATAATCCTGATCCGTGTTCAGCCACGACTGAGGCTTAATTGTCAGATCCTTTTATCTTAATAAATATTGCACAATACTTCCCCACCTACATTCTGTGCTTTCGCTTCTTTATCTGTCATTACTCCTTTTGAAGTAGAGATGATCGCGATACCCAGACCATTCTTCACACGTTTGAATTCTTCAGGCTTTGCATACGTACGCAGACCCGGACGGCTTACTCTTTCCAGGCTCTGTATTACAGGCAACTTGGTAGTAGGATTGTATTTCAATGCGATCTTGATAAGACCTTGTTTTCCGTCATCTTCAAATTTGTATTTCAGGATATAACCTTTGTCATACAAAATTTCGGTCATACGCTTTTTTAAATTACTGGCAGGTATCTCAACAATACGGTGATTCGCCATCTGGGCATTACGTATCCTTGTAAGAAAATCTGCAATTGGATCAGTTACCATGTTATTTTAATTAATTCTTTTTTAATAATTTGATGTTCGATACTGGATCATTGGATCCGTACCCGATATCCATTTTAATGCACGCTTTACCAGCTTGCTTTTTTAACGCCTGGTATTTTACCCTGCAATGCCATATCGCGGAACATGTTCCTGGATAATCCGAAATGACGCATGTAACCACGCGGCCTTCCGGTAAGCTGGCAACGGTTCTTTAAACGAACCGGACTTGCATTTTTGGGTAACAGGTCAAGTGCAGCATAATCGCCGGCAGCTTTCAATGCTTCTCTTTTCTTAGCATATTTTGCCACCATCGCTTCGCGCTTGATCTGCCTGGCTATAATTGATTTTTTTGCCATAATTTTTTGTTCTGATTTTAAATTCTAAATCAAAAATTATTGTTCGTTAACTACTTTAATTACATTTTTAAAAGGCATACCCAGTTCCTTCAGCAGTTCCAAAGCTTCTGCATTGGTACCGGCTGTTGTTACAAAAGTGATATCCATACCCGTGATCTTCGTCACTTTATCAATATCAATTTCAGGAAAAATGATCTGTTCAGTAACGCCCATGGTATAGTTACCGCGGCCATCAAATGATTTATCATCGATTCCTTTGAAATCACGTACACGCGGAAGGCTTACAGAAACCAGCCTGTCCAGGAACTCATACATTTTTACACCACGCAATGTTACTCTTGCGCCGATCGGCATGTTCTTACGCAACTTAAAGTTTGAAATATCTTTCTTACTCATCGTTGGAACCGCTTTCTGGCCGGTGATATTTGATAACTCATCAACAGCAATGTCGATCAGTTTTTTATCAGCTACTGCACCGTTCACACCACGATTCAAACAGATCTTGGTCAGCTTGGGCGCCTGCATTACAGTTTTGTAACTGAATTTTTTCATTAAGGCAGGAACAACTTCTTTCTTGTATTTGTCTGCCAGTCTTGGAGTGTATGTTGCTGTGCTCATTATTTGATTACCTCCCCTGATTTTTTTGATACTCTAACTAGTTTACCATTTTCACGGGTGCGTTTAACCTTTGTAGGTCCGCCCGTTTTTGCATCCCATAACATTACATTGCTGATCGCAATCGGAGCTTCCACTTTCTGAATACCACCTTTGGTGTTCTGTGCAGTTGGCTTGGTATGTTTGGTAACGATGTTTGCACCTTCTACCAATACACGGCCTTTTTCAAGCAGCACTTCCAGCACTTTACGTGGCTTCTTCAGATCTTTATCCTCTCCGGTAATTACTACTACCGAGTCTCCTTTTTTAATGTTGAACTTGGGTTTAAATCTTGTACTCATTGTATTTTAGCTTTTAGCTATTAGCTGTGAGCTGCTAGCTTGTTCTTTTCAATTTTAATATTCATGCTCATAACCCGCAGCTATAAGCTGGTGACTTAAAGCACTTCAGGAGCCAGGGAAATAATTTTCATATAACCTTTATCCCTCAGTTCACGGGCAACCGGGCCAAAAATACGCGTGCCTCTTGGTTCGTCTGATGCGTTTAACAGTACAACTGCATTATCATCAAAACGAATATAAGAACCATCTTTACGGCGTAATTTATTTTTAGTGCGAACGATAACTGCCTTGCTCACTGTTCCTTTTTTAATACCACCTGCAGGCATTGCATCCTTCACCGTTACCACGATCTTATCACCGATCTTGGCATAATCCTGTCCGCTGTTTCCCAGTACACGGATACACAATACCTGTTTGGCACCGCTGTTATCTGCTACGTTTAGTCTGCTTTCTTGTTGTATCATTTTATTAAAGCTTTGAGCTCTTAGCTATGAGCCGCGAGCCATTTAGAACTTATTTTTCTTATTCCTGCAGCTCGTAGCTCATGGCTCGTAGCTTAATACTTATTTCACTTTCTCTACCACTTCCACCAGTCTCCAGCGCTTGGTCTTGCTCAGGGGACGGCTTTCCATTATTTTCACAGTGTCACCGATGCTGCATTCGTTCTTTTCGTCATGCGCATGGAACTTGGTAGTCTTTTTCAAAAACTTACCGTACAATGGATGCTTTACTTTACGCTCTACGTTTACAACAATGGTTTTGTCCATCTTATTGCTGGACACCACACCCAATTTTGTTTTTCTTAAATTTCTTTCGACCATGTTATTCGATTTCAGCTTTCGCTATTTTAAACTTTTTTATTCCTTTGAAGGATAACAACATTAAGCTTCCTGTTCTTTCTTTTTCAGTTCCGTTTTGATACGGGCAATGTCTTTTCTTAAAGAACGGATGTTCATTGGATTTTCCAATGGGGTCATTGAATGTGCGAAACTCAGTTTCTTCAAACGAAGTTCGTCTTCAGTGATCTTGGCTTTAAGGTCAGCCACATTCAATCCTTTAATGCTGTTTAAAAAATCTGTTTTGTTGCTCATTGTATTCTTTTTTTATTGTCCCGCCCTGCGGGATAACTTTATTATGCTTCGTAATCCCTGCGGACTACAAATTTTGTAAGTATCGGCAATTTCTGCGCAGCCAGTTCAAATGCTTCTTTTGCAGTCTGCATCGGTACACCATCTGCTTCAAACAGGATACGACCTGGTTTGATAATGGCAGCCCATCCTTCGGGGTTACCTTTACCTTTACCCATCCTCACTTCAGCAGGCTTTTTGGTAATCGGCTTATCAGGAAAAATACGGATCCAGACATTACCTTCACGTTTCATGTGACGGGTCATTGCCTGACGGGCACTTTCAATCTGACGGCTGGTTAACCAAACACTATCCATCGCTTTTAAACCAAATGTACCAAACGCCAGTGTGGCTCCTCTTTTCGCGTCACCCTTCATTCTGCCTTTCTGGGTTTTCCTGTGCTTCGTTCTTTTCGGTTGTAACATTTTTAAATCAATTTAGAGTTTAGAGTTTAGAGTTTAGAGTGTTCTAATTCATACTCCTCTAATTTTTAATTCTTAATTTTTAATTCTTAATTTTTAATTCTTAATCGAGATTATCTTCTTCCACCGCCGCCACCGCCACGGTTTCCACCAGCACCGCCACCACGACGATCTCCACCACCACCACCACCACGACGGTCATCTCTCCTGTCTCCGCCACGGTCATCACGACGGTCATCTCTTCTGTCTCCACCTTTATCTCCGCCTGCAATGATATTCGGATTCAGGTCGCGTTTTGTCAACACTTCACCTTTACAGATCCAAACCTTGATACCTATTTTACCATATACTGTCTGAGCAAAAACGTTTGCGTAATCAATATCCATACGTAAAGTATGCAATGGTGTACGGCCCTGTTTGATTTCTTCGCTACGTGCAATTTCAGCACCACCCAAACGGCCACCTACTTTTACTTTGATACCTTCAGCACCCATGCGTAAAGCAGAAGCGATCGACATCTTGATAGCACGTTTGTAATTGATACGGTTTTCCAGCTGGCGTGCGATCGTATCAGCTACGATGTTGGCATCCAGTTCGGGCCTGCGTATCTCGAGGATGTTGATCTGAACATCATCTTTACCGGTCAGCTTTTTCAACTCTTCTTTGATCCTGTCAACTTCTCCGCCACCTTTACCGATAATGATACCTGGCTTAGAAGTATGAATAGTGATGATAGATTTATTAAGCGTGCGCTCAATAACGATCTTTGATATACCGCCTTTGTTGATACGTGCATTCAGGTATGTTCTGATCTTATGATCTTCGATCAGTTTCTTGGCATAATCCTTTTTGCTTCCGTACCAGTTACTGTCCCATCCACGGGTGATTCCTAACCTGGCGCCTATCGGATTTGTTTTTTGACCCATTAGTTTTTATTAAATCGTTTGATATTAATTTTTTATTTGGTAGCCTTTGGAGCTTTTGGTTTCGCTGCTTTTTTAGCTGCCGGTTTTTTTGTTTCTGCAACAACTGCAGGAGCTGCTTCTTCTGCTACAACAGTTTTTGTTTTCGCAGTTGCAATTCCTTTGATATCCACGATCACTGTTACGTGATTGCTGCGTTTGCGAACCCTGTAACCACGTCCCTGCGGAGCAGGACGCATACGTTTGATAACCCTTGCACCATCAACAAAAATTGTTTTTACAACCAATGCTGATTCATCACCACCATCATTCTTTTGTTTCCAGTTGCTGATAGCACTTACCACCAGTTTGCGTAAAGGCACTGCAGGATGTTTTGGATTGTGCTCCAGTACTGCCAATGCTTTTTCTACCTGCATTCCACGGATAAGGTCTGCCAGCAAACGCATTTTGCGGGGAGATGTCGGGTAATTGTTCAGTTTTGCTACTGCTTCCATTTTTATGAGTTATGAGTTAAGAGTTTTGAATTATGAGTTGCATTTCTGTCAACTGACAACCGTCAACTGTCAACTGTTTACGATATCTTTTTACTTGAGTGTCCTCTGAAATTCCTTGTTGGTGCAAATTCACCGAGCTTGTGGCCTACCATAAATTCCGTTACATAAACAGGAATGAATTTGTTGCCATTATGAACTGCGAAAGTCTGTCCAACAAAATCCGGTGTAATGGTGCTTCTACGGCTCCATGTTTTGATCACACCCTTCTTTAACTTGCCTTCTGTCATGGATGCTACTTTCTTATCAAGTTTCGCATCTACATAAGGACCTTTTTTAATCGAACGAGCCATGTGTTTTTATTTTTTTTGTTGATTTGCCCCGTTACCGGAACCATTTTAACAATGAATACTTATTAATTTCTTACTTCTTAGGTAATTTCTTACCGTTCCTGCGCTGGATGATCATTTTATCAGATCCTTTTCCTCTTGTACGTGTAATCTCTCCTTTTGCATACTTACCGGTACGACTACGTGGATGACCACCTGAAGCTTTACCTTCACCACCACCCATCGGGTGATCTACAGGATTCATCGCAACACCACGAACACGTGGACGGATACCTTTCCACCTGTTACGGCCGGCTTTACCCATGCTTTCCAGGCTATGATCTGAATTGCTCACCACACCTACTGTAGCATAACAGTTGATCAGTATCTTCCTTAATTCGCCGCTTGGCATTTTCAGGATAGCGTATTTTTCTTCCTTGTTGCTCAGCTGTGCAGATGTGCCCGCGCTGCGTACAAGAATACCACCCTGACCAGGCTGCATTTCAATATTGTGAACGTTGGTACCCAACGGCATGTTCTTCATCATTAAGGCATTACCCAGTTCAGGAGCAACCGCATCACCACTGATGATCTTTTGTCCAACCTGTAATCCCTGCGGAGCAATGATGTAACGCTTTTCGCCATCGATATAATTCAGTAATGCGATGAACGCAGTACGGTTTGGATCATATTCGATTGACTTTACAGTTGCTTCAATGTCTTTTTTGTTGCGCTTGAAATCTACCTTACGGTACATCTGTTTGCTGCCACCACCAATGTAACGCATTGCACGACGTCCCTGGAAGTTACGTCCACCGGTCTTCTTGGTTGTTTCCAATAAAGTCTTTTCAGGAGTATCAGTGGTAATTTCTGCATACGCATTACCTACTCTCCATCTGGTACCGGCCGTGGTTGGTTTATATTTTCTAAGTGCCATTTTGAGTTCCTTGCCCTTTAGCCCCTATCCCCTAAAGGGGAATAAGGATGGTTAATAATTTATTTCAACTTTTGCGGTAGTTGAACTACCATTCTTTACTTATTCTCTTGCCTCTCTCCTTTAGGGGTAGGGGGCGAGTGTGCTATACTGTTCCGTACAGATCGATCGTTTCGCCTTCTGCAACAGTCACTACTGCTTTCTTTTTAGCAGGCTTGCGGCCTGTAATAAAACCAGCTTTGGTGTATTTGCTTTTAGCTTTACCCGGTACCACGCTGGTGTTCACGTTGGCAACCTGTACACCATAAAATTCTTCCACCGCTTTTTTGATCTCCAGCTTATTCGCCTTTCTGTCAACCACAAATGAATAGCGGTTTTCTTTTTCTGACTGCTTGTTAGCCTTTTCAGATAAGATTGGTTTTATTAATACATCAGACAGCTTCATGTCGATTAATTTTTAGTTTTTAATTTTTACTTCTTACGCTTCCGCTGTTTCCGGTGCAATGAATATTTGCGCTGCACTTTCTGTGATCACCAATACTTTTGCATTTATAATGTCATATGTATTCAGATCGCTTAACATAGTGCCTGTTACGGTACGTACATTACGCAGACTTAAATAAACATTGTCATTGTATTCAGGTAAAATAAATAATGTTTTTTTGCCTGCAATGTCAAGGTTCTTTAAAATGCTGGTAAACTTAGAAGTTTTCGGAGCATCCATCGTTACGTCTTCCAGAATAACGATCGCATTTTCCTTTGCTTTATAAGCGAGAGCGCTCATTTTAGCCAGGTCTTTTACTTTGCGGTTCAGTTTGATATCGTAAGCATGCGGTTTTGGACCAAAGATGCTACCACCACCTTTATACAATGGGTTACGGATATTACCTTTACGGGCGCCACCGGTACCTTTCTGTTTGTGGAGTTTCTTGGAAGAACCGTGTACTTCCATACGTGTTTTTACCTTGTGTGTACCCTGGCGTTGTGCGCCGAGGTATTGCTTTACAGCGAGATAAATAACGTGATCATTTGGTTCGATACCAAAGATCTCTTCCGGGAGTTCAATCGTTCTGCCGGTCTTCTTTCCTTCAATATTTAAGATGTCAGCTTGCATAATTATTTCTGTATTAAAACGGTGGAACCATTGTGGCCCGGAACCGAACCACTGATTAAAATGTAATTTTTTTCAGCGAAGATCTTGACAATCTTAAGGCCTTTCATCTTCACCCTGTCGCCACCCATACGGCCGCCCATGCGCATTCCTTTGAATACGCGGCTGGCATCAGACGAGTTACCGATAGAACCTGGCGCACGCTGGCGATCATGCTGTCCGTGAGTTTGCTCACCAACACCACTGAAGCCATGACGTTTCACCACACCCTGGAAACCTTTACCTTTTGTAGTGCCGACAACCTCTACGGTTTCGCCTTCGGTAAAAATCTCACAAGTGATGCTGTCGCCAACATTCTTGTCCATTTCGCTATCGCGTATTTCTGTGACTACTTTTTTGGGGGCGGTTTGGGCTTTTGCGAAGTGGTTCACTTCGGCTTTGATGGAGTGTTTCTCTTTTTTGTCGCCAAACCCAATCTGGAGGGCATTATAACCGTCTGTTTCCACGGTTTTCTTCTGCGTAACAATGCACGGACCTGCTTCAATGATCGTAACAGCGGTTTGTTTACCGGTTGCATCAAAGACACTGGTCATGCCAATCTTCTTTCCAATAATACTTTTCATCGTATCTTTTTTATATTCAGCGCTCCGCTATACGGAGTTGAATGTTTACAATTTCTCTTTAAGAACTTAACTTCTGCCTATCCCGCTCACAAGCGGGACGGTTCACTAAGCTTTGATTTCAACGTCTACACCACTTGGCAAATCCAGTTTGCTCAAAGCGTCAACTGTACGGCTGCTGCTGGTGTAAATGTCTAACAAACGTTTGTGCGTACACAACTGGAACTGCTCACGTGCTTTTTT
>JBDUCW010000251.1:0-3466 GCA_040003235.1 Ferruginibacter sp.
CGATGCCTTGCATGATACATTAACCATTCAACCTGGGTTTCCTGCAAAATGGAATTATGCAAACCTGCAGACACCTGATATAAATTTTGATTTCAAGAGAAGCGGCGATATTGATACATATACTATTTCACCTTTGTTTAAAAATAAACTATGCTTAAAAATTCTTGTTGGAGTGACTAAAGATGAAATCGCATCGGTATCTGTTAATGGAAAGATCAGTCAATGGAATATCGTTTCCTCTTCAGTTGGAAAACCATTGTTGCAAGTTAACACAGCCGCCGCTGAAAATTATAAAATAGTAATTAAGTATGCAGGGAAGTCAATAGTTACAAAAGAATATAAATTTCAGGTGACAAGCGGGAAACGATTTAAAATTTCGCTGTCTGGTATGGAGATGCTGAATGTTTATGACCCGGAACAAACGATGGATAAAGTATTGTTGAAAGAGGATTTACTGACCGCCACCGCAAAAGATAACCTCGGGCAAAAAACTATTTTCATAAAAGTAAAACAAGGGAGTTGTAGCTGGTGGCAACCAGTTGATCTTTTGATCATGCCAAATTTTACGTCGCTTAATATTTCAGTAAGCGATTGGTTAACAACAACAGCTGGAAAAAATACTTTGGAAAAAATTGACCTTCACAATTATTTCAATGATAAGATCACCAATATTTTTAATCATGAATATTTATCTCCACGACCTGTCAGCCCTACATTACAACTGCCTACTCAAGGCATTGGCAACTGGGCCTATCCGTTGGCAACCGCCAACATTGATGATAATGGTTTGAGAAAATTGGCAGGAACTACTAATGAGATAAAAGATTCAATAGGTATTCCTTTTGCAACGCCTTCAGATACTTCAGTGAATAATATTCTCTTTACTTCTCAGTGGCATAATTTTCCAAAGTCAGTAACTATTCCGCTTTCCGGAAATGCTTCGCAGGTATACCTGCTAATGGCGGGCAGCACTAATCCAATGCAAAGCAGGCTTACTAATGGGATGGTAGTGGTAAGTTATACAGATGGAAGTGGTGATACGTTGTTATTGAAAAATCCACAGAACTGGTGGCCGATCGAACAGGACTACTATATAGATGGTCATGCATTTACAACCGGTGATGATTTCCCCGAACGGCTTTATTTAAAGGAAGGAAAATTTGCGAAAGGGTTGCCCGTTTACACAACAATCAAAGGATTTTCTAACAGGGCAATTGATGGCGGTGCTGCTACTGTCCTGGGCATTTTTTTGGATAAACGCAAAACATTGCGATCATTATCGATACACGCCATTGCCAATGATGTGGTAATTGGATTGATGGCCGCAACGTTAGTGAGATAAATATTTTATTATTTAAAAACGGTTTACGCTTTAATATGAAAAATTTAAAAAAAATTGCTCTTACTTCAATTACTCTTTTTTGCATGATGATCAGTATGAATGCGCAAAAGGCAGTAGTCGATCCAGGTAAGAGCTTTATTTTCTCCGCAATAAAGGGAACTATCAGTAAGCCTGATTCATTAATGCTTCCTGCAGCATTCCAATCTGTCAAACTGGTTGAGGGAGATACTGCCAGTTTTAAGATACTGTCATTTAAAAAAGGAAAACTCATCGTTGTATTTGCTCCATCAGTTGATTTTATTGGACTAAAAAGAGCAAAACTGGGAATCAAAAATGCAGTTAGCAAATCCGTTTTGCAGATCAGTCTTACCGGGCTAAGCACCAAAGGACTTGAAGGCGAAAATGAAGCACCACTGTCTGTTATTGTTGATGCGCTGGGCTACCAGGCAAATGTTGGATGGCCCGGCCTTGCCAATAACAGCCTTCCTGTTTTGCAGGGTGATGAAATACCTTATTCATTATTCCATAAAGCAGGAAAAGGAAAAGTAGAAATGGTGCCTGTGGCAAGGTATTCACCAGACTTTGAATTGCCTTTTGGATATTATATTAATGTGGCTGAAGCGCCTCAAAAATATCATGCCGGGGTGTTGGCCGCCCGGGGAAAGTATCCTGAGCATCAAATATTATTTCCGGCAATTTCAGTGGGTAGTAATTCATTTGATCCTGGCAATGCGGCTTTTGGATTTTTTGCTACAAGTCCTACTCATACTGCTTTTTCGGAAGATGTATGGAATATGCTGTATTACCCGGCCAATGCTGTACATGCGACAAGAGTATATCCATTAAAAGATGCCGCAGGCAAATTGATAGCAAATACTTACCTGCTTTGTTTTGAGGAAGCAAAGAATGGAGACTATAATGATTATGTTTTTGTAATTAAAAATGTGACACCTGTAACTACCGATCCATACACCAGTTTATTCAATGGAAAAGATCTGAGTGGATGGCATAGTTTTCTGAAAGGCATCGGGAAAAATACGGATCCGGAAAATAATTTCAGGATTGAAGATGGCGCATTGCATGTTATCGGTAAAAATCTTGGGTATGTAATAACAGATAGTGGTTTCAGAAATTATGATTTTAAAGTTGATTTTAAATTCGGAGATAAAAGATGGCCCCCACGCGATACAGCAAAAAGAGATGGAGGAGTTTGTTATAATATCCCGATGAATGAGCCTGATTCGATCTGGCCAAAGTCAATTGAATTTCAAATTCAGCAGGGAGATGTGGGTGATTTCTGGTTATTGGGTTTCAGCACCATTAAAGTGAACGGTATACAAAATGTACCAGCCAATCATACGAGAATGATCAAACAGCGTGATGCAGAGAAACCAACCGGAGAATGGAATACATTAGAATTGATCTCTTATAATGGGAAATGCATACAAATTGTAAATGGTGTGATAGTAAATGTTGGCGAAGAAGCCAGCGTAAAAAGTGGAAGAATACTATTGCAATCTGAATACGCTGAAATTTATTACCGCAATGTGAAGATCAGGAAACTCTAACAATCTTTATATGAAACAAAATATCATTGTCACCATTTTTGTATTTCTAGTAAAATGTGCAAGTGCGCAACAACACCAGGGAGATCCTAAACTCACAGAGATATGGTCACCTGTTCCTAAAGTAATTACTCCGGGTAAATCTGCCACAGATGCACCTTCTGACGCCATCATTCTTTTTAATGGTATGAAGGATTCTGTTAACTGGTTGGGAAAAGATGATAAACCTTTTGACTGGAAAGCAGATGGTAACTATTTGACAGTGGCTCCATTTTCCGGTGATCTTCATACGAAGCAAAGGTTTGGGGATTGTCAATTACATATAGAATGGAGAACACCTGCCGAAGTAAAAGATAGTGGCCAGGGTCGTGGTAACAGCGGTATTTTTTTGATGAGCCGTTATGAATTGCAGGTACTTGACTCGTATGACAACCTTACCTATTCAAACGGACAGGCGGGTAGTGTTTACAAGCAACATATGCCAATGGTGAATGTTTGCCGGCCTCCGGGTGAATGGCAATCTTATGATATAATATTTATCGCGCCGCAGTTTTATGCC
>JBDUCW010000039.1:0-35636 GCA_040003235.1 Ferruginibacter sp.
GGGATTGTTCGGTAATTACCGAACAATCCCGAACAAAGTCCGAACAAAACCCGAAGCAAACACGAACAAAACCCTTCAAACCTAGAACTCTTTCGCACTCTTCGAAGGCTATGCCTTCGTAAGTACTATGTTCTTACTGGTCTGCGGCCAGCTTGATTGATCCGTTATTTTCTTATTTTTTTATGTCTTTTACCCTTTGATGCTCAAACCAGCTTTATGACTTTTGTGCTCAACCTGTATTGATGGAGAAGTATATTTTTAAAGATGGATACCGGATCCGCGATCAGCATGCGGCGCATTTTCTTACATTCAGCGTGGTTGGATGGATAGATATTTTTACCAGAAAAATATACAAAGACATTTTGATTGAAAGGTCTGGCGTTCTGCCAAAACAATAAAGGACTTATATTGAATGCTTTTGTGATCATGAGCAATCATATTCATTTAATTGCCAGGACACAGCAGCATTTTCTATTAAGTGATTTTATACGCGACTTTAAAAGACATACCCATAAGACCATGATACCCGTAATTCAGTCGGAACTTGAAAGCAGGCGATTGTGGATGCTGCACCAATTTCAATATTACGGTAGCCGCCATACACCTGATCAGGATTTTCAGATATGGACCAACAATAGTCATCCGGAAGAATTGGTATCGGCAGAGATGACGCTGAGCAAATTAAATTACATTCATCAGAATCCTGTGCGAGCCGGCATTGTTGAAGTACCGGAACATTATCTATACAGCAGTGCAGCTAACTACTGCAGGCAAAAAGGCATATTGAAAATTGATCTTTTATAAAAGAAGGTACGGACATAGACATACTTCTTACGAAGGCAGAGCCTTCGAAGAGGAAATGGTATCCGCAGAAATGACGTTGAGCAAATTAAATTATATCCATCAGAATCCTGTGCGAGCCGGTATTGTGGAAGTACCGGAACATTATTTATTTAGTAGTGCAGCCAATTACTGCAGGCAGAAAGGCATATTGAAAATTGATCTTTTATAAAAGAAGATATCGGGCATAGCCCGCAGAGAACATATTTCTTACGAAGGCACAGCCTTCAAAGAGTAACATCCCCAGCTTTTAAATAACAAAAAAAATCCCTGCGTAATCCCGGCAAAGCATGTAAATTTGCCCCGCAAAATCTTCACAAAAAACTATCAATAACTATGAGTACAGTTAAAGTTGCTATCAACGGTTTTGGCCGCATCGGCCGGCTGGTTTTCCGCCAGATCTATAATATGAAAGGCATCGATGTCGTAGCCATCAACGATCTTACCAGTCCTGCAGTGTTGGCACACCTGCTTAAATATGACAGTGCCCAGGGGCGCTTCGGACAAAAAGTAACGCATACCGATAATGCCATTGTGGTGAATGGCCATGAGGTAAAAATATATGCACAAAAAGATCCTGCACAAATTCCATGGGGCGATCACAATGTGGATGTAGTGATTGAAAGCACGGGCTTCTTCACAGACAAAGACAAAGCAGCAGCGCATTTAACTGCGGGCGCAAAAAGGGTTGTCATCTCTGCTCCTGCCACCGGCGATTTAAAAACAGTGGTGTTCAATGTGAATCATACTATTTTAAATGGCAGCGAAACCATCATCAGTTGTGCAAGTTGTACTACCAATTGCCTGGCACCGATGGCCAAAGTACTGAATGATAAATTTACCATCATTACCGGTATCATGAGTACCATTCATGCTTATACCAATGATCAGAATACACTGGATGCACCGCATCCGAAAGGAGACCTCCGCAGGGCAAGGGCTGCAGCCGCTAATATTGTTCCTAACAGTACCGGTGCCGCGAAAGCGATCGGATTGGTATTGCCCGAATTAAAAGGCAAATTGGATGGCGGGGCACAAAGAGTTCCGGTGATCACCGGTTCTGTAACAGAACTCTATTCTATTTTAGAAAAAGACGTGACTGCAGAACAGATCAACGCAGCTATGAAAGCAGCAAGCAATGAAAGTTTTGGTTATAATGAAGATGAGATCGTAAGCAGCGATGTGATCGGTATTACCTTCGGTTCTCTGTTTGATGCAACACAAACCAAAGTGATGAAAGTGGGCGATAAACAAATGGTGAAAACCGTGAGCTGGTACGATAATGAAATGAGTTATGTGAGCCAGTTGGTTCGCACCGTACATCATTTCGCGGGTCTGATCGGATAAGATATTACCGCTAAGGCAGTAAGGCGCAGCGTTTCAGGCAGCCCGTGAAGAAAATATTTGAAATCAAAACCGTGAATCTGCGGCGACGTAAACAGTTTAAAAAAACATAACTTACTGTCTCCAAACCTTCGCGGTTTTTTATTTTAAAAAAATATAACTTAGCGTCTCCGCGACTTTGCGGTAAAAAATATTATGAGCAAGTTTTCAGATTATAATTTCGCAGGACAAAAAGCTTTGGTACGTGTGGACTTCAACGTTCCGATGGATGATGCATTTAATATTACTGATGATACCCGGATCCGCGGTGCTCTTCCAACCATTAAAAAAATTATTGCTGATGGCGGCAAGGTTATTTTAATGAGTCATCTCGGAAGGCCTAAGGACGGGCCTTCTGATAAATTTTCTCTGAAGCATTTAGTTAAGCATTTATACAGCCTGCTCAATCCGGCTGATGCTCCGGTGAACGATATTCCTGATAATCATATCAATGTTTTTTTTGCCAATGATTGTATTGGTGAACAGGCTCAGATGACTGCTTCTATGCTTCACAAAGGAGAAGTATTGGTACTGGAAAATCTTCGTTTTTATAAGGAAGAGGAAAAAGGCGATGAAGCGTTTGCAGAAAAATTATCAAAGTTCGGAGATGTATATGTGAATGATGCCTTTGGCACAGCGCACCGGGCACATGCTTCAACAGCAGTGATTGCAAAATTCTTTCCCGCCGATAAAAAAATGTTCGGGTTGCTGATGGAAGCTGAAGTGGCCAGCGCTGAAAAAGTAATGCATCAGTCTGAAAAACCTTTCACTGCAATCATTGGCGGAGCAAAGGTTTCAGATAAAATTCTTATTATAGAAACCTTATTGGACCGGGCAACTGATATCATCATCGGCGGCGGCATGGCATATACATTTATCAAAGCAAGAGGTGGTAAGATCGGCAATTCACTTTGTGAAGATGACCGTTTAGAAACTGCCCTTGACTTACTGAAAAAAGCAACCGAAAAAAATGTGAGCATTCATTTACCGGAAACATCTGTGATCGCAGATAAATTTGCTGCAGATGCAAACACAGATACAAGGCCAAGCGACCAGATACCTGATGGCTGGATGGGACTTGATATCGGCGATAAGGCCATCGGCATTTTTTCGGAGATCATTAAAAGATCAAAGACCATTTTATGGAACGGCCCGATGGGTGTTTTTGAAATGGAAAAATTTCAGGCAGGTACGAAGGCAATTGCAGAAGCTGTGGCTGAAGCTACTTCCAATGGTGCGTTTACGTTAGTAGGTGGCGGCGACAGTGTAGCAGCCGTGAACCAGTTTGGCCTTGCAGATAAAGTAAGTTATGTAAGCACAGGCGGCGGCGCCATGCTGGAATATTTTGAAGGAAAAGTATTGCCCGGTATTGCGGCGGTTACGGAGTAACAGGTTTTAGGTTGATATAGTTAATAAAGTTGATAAAGGTTTTAAAATTGGTACTGTATTCCTTTATTAACTATATCAACTCTGTCAACATTCTCAACTACATCAACAATATCAACTATTTTCTGTTAATACATCAGATCTAAAACTTTAAAACTTAAAACATGAAACGTACAGGCTTATTTATTTTCCTCGGAATAGTAGTAATTATTTTTTTCTGGGGATGTAGTGGATATAATGGTTTGGCAACTGCTTCAACTTCTATTGATGGCAAATGGGGTGAAGTACAGGCGCAATATAACCGCAAAGCTAAATTGTATGAAAACGTAGTGAACACGATCAAAGGTGCTGCGCGCAATGAAGATACAACGCTGATTAAGATCGTGCAGATGCGTTCAAAAATTCCGAATACTGCGCCCGCTAATCCGCAGGACCTGGTAGCAGCAGACAAACAATTAAATGCAGTAGGACAAGCTGCATTGAACATTAACGTAGAAGCATATCCCACTTTAAAAGCCACTGATCTGTATAGAGATTTGCAGGCACAGATAGAAGGAACTGAAAATCGTGTAACGGTAGCATTGGGTGACTGGAACAATGCAATTACAGCCTACAACACAAAATTGGTAAGGTTTCCGACCAATATTCTTGCTGGTCTATTTGGTTATAAGAAAAAAGACAACTACGTGGCACCTGTAGGATCTGAAGATACCAAGGTTGACTTCAATAAATAAAAATCACCGTGGCTATATTTTCCTTCTTAAGAAAGAAACCATTCTTTACTCCTGAACAAACAAAGGAGATCGTGGATGCTATCAAGGCTGCCGAACGCAATACCAGTGGCGAAGTGCGTGTATATGTAGAAAGCAAGAACTACCTGGTGGATCCGATAGAAAGAGCCGGTGAAGTTTTCCTGAATCTTAAAATGCAGGATACAGACGACCGCAACGCGGTGTTATTATACATAGCCGTTAAAGACCGGGAACTGGCTTTGTTTGCAGACAAAGGCATTTATGAAAAAGCAGGTGCTGAATATTGGGATAATGCTGTAAAAGAAATGATAGCGCATTTTCAGAAGGATAAACTCAGTACCGGCATTGCACAATGTGTGATCGCGATCGGCAATACTTTAAAAGAAAAATTTCCTTACAACAGCAGCACGGACAAAAATGAACTTCCGGATGATATTGTATTCGGAAAATAATATGCATGAAAAAACTTCTGCTCCATATTTTATTGCTGCTTGCTGTTTTTACAGTAAGTGCTCAAGGCAATTTTGATCCTGAAAGTTTATTAAAAAGTAAACCGCCCGGCAATCAACTTGTGTTTGATTATACGCAAACACTTACCGCCGATCAGCAGAATACTATCGAACAGAAGCTGGAAGCATTTGATAAAGAAACTTCCACACAGATCGCAGTCGTGATCATTCCTACATTAGGCAATTACGAGATCAATGATTACAATACAAAGCTGGGGAGAGCCTGGGGAGTTGGCGGCAAAGACAATAATAATGGAGTGGTTTTGCTGATTGCAAAAAATGATCGCAAACTGAATATTGCAACTGGTTATGGTGTTGAAGGCGCTCTTCCTGACATTACCTGTGCACAGATCATTGATGATATCATCAAACCCAATTTCAAAGGCGAAGATTATTACGCCGGAATTAATTTAGGAACTGATGCGATTATTCAGGCTACCAAGGGCGAATACAAAGCACCACCAGGTTATGGTAAATCAAAAGGGCGTAAAAGTGGTTGGGTTATCGGGTTTATTGTTGTGATGGTTTTACTCGCATTATTTTCCCGCGGTGGTGGTGGCGGTGGTTCTTATATGAGCAGGCGTGGCGGTGCCGGATGGATCATACCAATGTTGTTATCCGGTGGTGGTGGAAGAGGTGGAGGCTGGGGAGGAGGAGGCGGAAGTTCCGGTGGTGGCGGAGGTTTCGGCGGTTTCGGTGGTGGCAGTTTTGGAGGCGGCGGTGCCAGTGGCAGCTGGTAAGACTGAGGATAATTAAAAAATAAAAATTAAAAAAAATAACCATGGATGATATCAATTATTAGCTAACTTCTTTCCTATGACAGCTGCTAAATTTGATTGTCGATTTGTCACCAAAATATTTTAAAAATAAAAAGCGATGCAGTTCTTGCATCGCTTTTTTTTAATTTTTATTTTTAAATTACTGTAACGAAACCCTGATCTGCACACCCGCTCTTGTATTGGTAATGGGCGCACTGGAAGAAATATAAGGCTTCACTATCCGCTGATCAAAATACAATTTCACGTTCACGCGGCTGTTGAGGAAGTAATCAATACTTGGTGTAATGGTTGTTTCTTTTGCACCACTGGTTGCATAATTATTTTCCTGGTCAAGCCTGCTGTTGGCTGTTACATTATCACTGATCTTATAATCAAAACGGAAATTGATTTCATTCTGCAGTTTATTGCCGCCACTCGGATTCAGGAAATGTGGCAATTTCAAGCCACCCAATAATTTCAAACCCCGTTTGCGATAACCTGCACCAATACTGAATTGAGTACTGCGCACTTCACTTAATTGAAAATCGATCAGACTTAAACTTAAAGTTCTGCTTTTCGCATATTCAAACTTAGCCTGCAGCTGATTGGTAAATGTCATGTCTACTCCAATGAGCGGTGCAAAATTTTCTGAGATGGTAATATTCGGTATCAGGAAATAAGGAACATAATTTTTACTGAGCGTATCATAAAATGATGGATAGCCATATCTCGATACATCCTCGTAAAGCAATGCTGATGTAAATCCATTCATGCTCAGATGACTGTCATATCCGTGCGACAAGGTGAAACTTGTAAATACTTTATCCAATCCCTTTACACGGCTAAGTCCATTGTAATCTATTTTCCAGTTTGGTCTTGGAATAATACTACGGAAAGGATTGGATTTAATATTCGCATTATCCTGTTTGATCAATGATACTTTATCAGGATCCTGTCCTGTATATGCTGCGATAAAAGCAGGTATCAAAACATCTGTTGCATATTTATTATATCCTTTATAATATCCTTCTGCATCCGGTGTTAATCCTGTATTATATGGATTTTTAGTGCCCAGTCTTTTACTCAGTGTTTTCCGGTAATCTTCAAACTGAACGAAAGTTGCAGACACACGGTTGGGATCAAATTTTCCAAACAAGGTTTTAAACGCTGTATAGGTTACATCAAAACCTCCCCCTGCATACGGACTTAAATGTCCGAAATGTGAACCGGTGCCGGTTGTGTCCTTAAATGTTTCCGTATAATTTTTATTAAAGGTCTTACTAACGTTAACGGTAATATTCAAATCTCTTACCGGTTCTATTGTTGCGCTTAAAGTAAGACGTTGGTCAAAATTCTGTGAGAACAAAGAATTGAAAGTAGAATCTTTTGTGATCAGATGCTTTGCTGCAGCACGATTGAGCCAGTTACTATCGGGTTGACGGCCAAGAATAAAATCTGTTCCCGGTGCCATGCTGTTCCAGTTCTGTCCAACATATTGTGTGCTGTCTGTATAACCTGGTAAACGGGTATTTGCATTTTCAGTAACGCTTACGTTCACCTGTTTTAAACTTGTGATCAATTTACCAAATACACGGCCAGCGGTTCCTACATAAGGATTGCGTGCTTTTTTAGCGCCGCGCCATGCCGTCAATGCCGTCTTCTTTTCTTTCTTTAACTGCACTACAGTTTTTTTAGTGCCATCAAGATTCAATGGATTTACAACAGGTTTTTTAGGTTTGGGCTGAGTCTGCGATTTTTGTACCTGCGGTTGATCGATGATCCGGAAAAATTTCAGCTTATTATACAATTTGGTAAAATCAAGCTGCATGCTCGCTTCCTGCTGCTGACCGTTTTCAAGAATATTACCCAGTTCAGGAACGAGTCTGCTGGCTCCGATCCAGCGATAAGTTGCCTGGTATTTTAAATTGATGGTTGTCCAGTCGATCAAAGGAAATTTAGATGTAGGCAATGTGTAACTGAAATTGGCTGTATGATTGTACAATACATTTCTTCCGCCGGCAAAGAAATTTCTCCGCACCGTATCTCTTTTTTCTTTGGTATCGAGGCGGCCGTAAGGTTCATCAATCCTTGAATTATTGGTGGCAGTAAAATCAAATTTCAGACTGCGCGTAAATGGCCAGCTCAAAATATAATCGCGTTGGAACGTAAAATATTTATCATAGGTTTCGGGTATCGCATATTTTGATACACCGATACTGCGTGGCCTGATGGCGCCGAACTGCCTGTTCACATCCGCCCGGAAACTTATCTGGGCAGGCAATGGATTAAAATTAAAATCTTTAATCAGATCGAACCAATGCGTTTTTGATCTCCTTAACAATCTTTTAAATGGCTCATAGGTTTTTACTTTCGGCGCATAATTGTAACCGACAGCAGCCCGGTATTTGGTCATCTCATTATTTTCAATGAGTGGATTGTGCGCTTTAATATTCAGGTAAGATGCACTGATATCAATATTGGAAATATCCCAGGGCATCGGCTTTCTCTTACCGGTTCTGTTCTTTCGCATATTGGTGATGCTTACAGATTTTGTAGCCGTAAAATCTATTGCATTGTTCCTGATAGAATCGCGTTGATTGGATGGTGCCAGACTTAATTTATCTTTTAAGGTAACATCTCCGTCATAAGGATCATATTGCGGTTTGCTGATCGTTTGCGAAAATGTTGCCTGCACCGGAATAGAGATCGCTGCTCTTTTTGGCAATAGTTTTCCAAGTTCCATTGTTGCATTTACATCAAACTGGAAGAAGTCGTCACGGAAACGTTCATTCACGCGTTGTTCAAGATTGCCAAATCCCTGTGTATGTGTATTTGCGCTTACGGAAATAGTTCCCAGATCGGCAAGTGTAAAATCCGCTCTGCCCAATGCAGCCCAGCCACCATTTTCATCAATGGAAGACAAACGAAGTTCATTGAACCAGATCTCTGCGCAGGCATCACTAACGCTGGCATTGGTATTTTCAACACCCATTAATATACCACGCACCTGTCCGAGATCAGGATTACCAATGATGGAATAAGTATGCCCGTTCGGTTGTAACCGCCGGAATATTTGTGTTAGTACCGTACTGCTCAGGTTCCTGGCCTGTTTCAGTTGAGTAAGCACCTGCAGATCTACATCAAGCGAATTTTTTGCATTCCATAAAGTATCACTGTATGCATCTGAATCAAAATAAGCTGTAGTACCAGTACCAACATTCCGGCTGGTGATCTTGAGCGGTATTTTAATCTCGTAATAATTGCTGGTAAAATCATTACCGATCCTTATCACAGCACTCAGGTCATCGTTGCGTAGCGTTTGTACTTTTTTAGAATCTTCTTCATGAATGAACATGCTGAGTTTACGGAACTGGCGGAGATCGCGGCTGGCAAAAGTCTGTTCTACTGCTCTTGAATCATGCGCTTCCAGGTTACATACCTGGATGGTCATGGCCTGTTCGTTCTGCAAAAGATTTACACCGTTATTACTTTGCGTTTGCTGGCGTTCTATACTTTTAGGAGTTCTGTAAGGCAATGGACTGCGGCTGTCATTCTCTTCAATATTCACAGCACCTACAGTAAATGAAGTATTGCTGGGTAACTCAGGTGATACGTTACCGGTAGAATCAATTTTATAAGTAAACTTGCGCCACATATTTCTGGTAAGCTGCAGTTCACCAAAACGCATGGTAACGCTGTCGCGGAAATCTGTAAGGAACATCCTGATAAAACGTATCGATTTAAAATCAGGAATGTTGCCGATCTTTCTGTCATACGATCCGATCGGGATACGGAACTGGTACCAGGTCTCAGATCTTGTGATGCCATTGGGTGGTGTTACTGTAACCACTTTTTTATCAACGATAAAATTATTGCCGATCGTCATTGCAGGATCTGTATTGGGCTTAATATCCACCACATACTGGAAATATTCTTCCGTTTCATTCATGGTGTTGTCCCTGTTCAGGTCTTCTGCATCCGGATATAAAGTTGCAGCCGATGAAAATTCAGAACCCGATGAAGCTACCGGTGAATTCCCCTGCGGATTATTAAAATTTTTGTAACGGCCCAGGATGCCCAGTCCTGCAGCATCGTAATCATCTCCACGATAATTGTGATAATTATCTGCCGAAGGATCATTCTTTACTGCCTGTAGTGCAGCAGGCGTTACAATTGCTCCCAGTTGATTGATGTAGGGCTGGCGTTTTACCAATTCTGAGTCATCGCTCAATCCATCAAGACCTACATCCTGGTAAGCTCTGTCTGCAGGATCATTACTAAATGCATTGGTTACCTGTATCGGGTTTCTTGGCACACGTCCCCATGCACTTGTATCCACCTGCGATGGTGCATTGGGAGTAGGCAATCCATTTTCGTAAAAACGGCGGCCGTCTTTTAAAATGTCTTCCGATACATTACCAAGATTGAAATATAATTTACCACCAGCCGTTGGGGAGATGGGTGTTTTAATAAATGGATCCTGCACCCAGAATTCGATGAACTCAATATTGTTTGTTTCAAAATCAGTCTGATCAATGTTCCGCATGAGCCCGCCCCAGCGTGCATTCGGATTGATTAATTTATTATTTGCATCCACATTGGTAGCATCAAAATTATAAGGGCCTTTTTCCGTAGGATAATAAGAAAGATCAAAAGTGGTTAACTGGCTCTGGCCAAAACCGGTTGTCTTCTGCGGAAATATTTCCTGCTGGTATACCTGCCTTACGCGTGGATCACTTAATTCATCCCTGTTGGAACCGAGTGGATTGTTGGGACCTTTATATTGTTGCAATGCAGGTTCAATCTGGTACCAGGAAATCTTTGCGCGGTTCTTACCGGAACTGAGATCATTATTTAAAGTTGCTTCCGGAAAAAGTAATGTTGAACTTCCTTTTACGGTAGCGCCCTGCGGAACAGAAGCGAGTGCCCATATATTCTGCGGAAAACGGAGATCGATACCCGAATGACTTCCTTCAAAATCATCTATATAAATTAATCCATTGCTTCCTTTGCCGATTTGTGGTGCATGGCCTGGTTTGAAATATGCACCTTCAAGATAAAGATTCATACCGGATGGCGCTTTCGTTTGATAGAACGGAAGTTTATCCAGCAACTTTGTCAAACGTGGCATATCACGACGGTAATTTACATCAACACCGTACATGGTATTACGGATCGGATCTTCATTCAATTGTACTTTGGTAAGAAAAGGTCTTTCACTTAAACGAACCAGTGTACCACCAAAACTCAATTGTTGTTTGGCAGTATTCATTGCATTATAATCCAGCCGAAGGCCTAAATAACTTTTTTGCACGATTCCAAAACTGGCATCGCTTTCAGAACTGATCTGTACGGGCAGTCCTGCATTAATGATAGCCGCGTTAATAATTTTTACGGTACCGAGATCATAGTTAATATCATAATCCACGCCTTCGGTCAGCACCCGTCCGCCGGCAGTCACAGTAACAGAACCTTTCGGTACATTATATCCAATACTTATATCGGAAGAGCCCGACGTTCGGGCACTTCCCTTTAATACAAAGCGGTTAAGATTCGGGAATTGCTGCGCCACAGCTTTGATGGAATCGTATAAAGCATAATATAAAGTATCTTTTGCCGTGGGCGGTGGAACGGTATAAGTCTGCGCAGCGAGGTCGCGACCAAAAGGTTCCAGCACCGGGAATATCACGCGGCTATATTGTGAGATCACCGTAAATCCTTCTACATAATCAAATTTACCATCGGGCTGAGGATCCAGTTGATTATTAAGGCGATCTAAATTCAGCAATGAAATGATCGGGGAACCCAGGTTTTTATTTCCGAAAGGAACATAACGTTTCCATCCTAAAGCAGGTTCCTGGTAAAGTACATCGAGTGTAAAATCTGTGGGCTGCAAAGTTCCATATCCAACAGAATACACATTCTTCATCATCAGTTGCCAGATTGGTAACTGCGGCCTTTGTGAAGTAGCTTTCAGTAATTTAAGAAATAATATTTTCTGCGTGGCTGAACTGCTGTCCGGCGGCAGATCCTGGCTGAATTCACCTACCTGATAAATTTTCCCATTGTAAGAATACTGATAAGCTACTGCCAGCACTTCATCTGTCTGCAATGGTTGCTGCAATGAAATGAAGCCAACCTGTTTGTTGTAGAAATATTGAGTGGAATCAAGTTTGCGTGCAAATATTTTTTCAAAACTTTCTACCGGACGTAAATTATATGGAGCATTGATCAGGTTATTTACTACCAATGCTGGATTACGATTGGAAGTATTACTGATGATACTGCTATATAAAGGATTGGCATCATTAAAAGGCAACCCGGTTCCTTCACCCAGATCGGCAAGACCAACAACATCTCTTGTATCCGTAGGCGTACCATTTTTATTGGTCACCCATACTTCCATACGGAGGATTTGTACCGGCGTGGTAATGGCCGGTAATTTCGACATGGTATTATTGTAATTCTTTCTGAAATACTGCGCCAGTAAAAAGTGGCGGTTTTCTTCATATTCATCAGCTTTTATTTCAAACAACTGCGAAGTGGCACCACCTTGTACGGCGGTACTTTGCCTGGTAGATTTTTGATTGGCCAACACGGTAGTAACATATAATTTCCCAAACTGCAATTGTGTTTTTAAACCGAATAATGATTGAGCTCCGGGGATTAATGTACTGCGACTTGGAAAAGATACATTACCAGCTTCAAGACGTTTAATGATCTCATCATCGAGCCCGGTATAATCCAGTTTCAGTTGATTGTCCTGCCCAAAGTTGGCCAGTGTATTGTAATTAATAGGAAATTTTAATTTGTCGCCGATATTGGCATTGACTGCAACCTGCGCATTCATGTCGAAATCAACACCACCATTTTTCTGAGCTCTTTCAGGAAGCGTGGGATTTTTAATATGCTGTCCCTGGTAACCGGCCAGTACATCAAATGTACCGGTTGGTGAAATGGAAACTTTTCCATTTCCAAAAAGGCGGTTAAAAAGGTTGTCCCCAAGATTCAACTTCGGCCGAACACCTACTTTCCGGTTCAGCACATTCATGGTATTGGCTCTTTTCCGGAAATATTCATTTTCGGCCTGTTTGCCACGCATGGCCCAGTATTCTTCATATGAATAAGTAACAGGATTGCGGTAATAGCGGGAACCTATTTTTTCATAAAGTGTGTAGCGGCGTGTTTTGGAATCATATACTACTGAATCTTTAATATTCGAAGGCTGAAAATCATATACTCCTTTTTGTGGATTGGATAAGAAGTCGCCATAACGATCATATATCGGATAATGAAGACTATCCGGGGAAAGCGGAACTGTATCGGTCACTTTTAAAAGGGAATTCGGTGTACCGGCAAATACGGGTACAGCAGTAAATGCAGTGAGCATTAAAGCCAAAAGTCCACAGCACGCCAGCCTTGGAGAAATTTTTCTAATAAGCAACATCCATAAATCAATTAAGGTAGAATTCTGTCAAATGGCTTTTAACGCTTTTTTAATTAAATCTTCCAGGTGTAAAATTTGCGGTTCTGCGAGGATAATTTTTTGGATGGATTGCTCTGCCTGTTGCTTTGATATACCCAGAGCGATAAGTGCATTTAACGCATCCTGTTCCAAACTATTGCCTGCGGTGGCCACATTATTTTTTTCGAATGGCAATTTCCCCACTTTGTCCTTCAATTCAAGTACAAGCCTTTCTGCTGTTTTTTTTCCTATACCCTTGATGCTTTCCAGCAGTTTTACGTTGCCCTGAATAATTGCGGATGCTGCTTCCTCTGGTCTTAATGAGGACAACATCATTCTCGCTGTTGCTGCACCGATACCAGACACACTGATCAATTGTACGAACATTTCTTTTTCTGCCTTATCAAAAAAACCATACAAAGTATGACTGTCTTCCTTAATATGGAGCCAGGTAAAAAGCCTGCCATCGTTCAGTTTTTGTATATGGGAATAGGTGTTCAGGCTTATATTCACTTCATATCCTACTCCATTCACATCCAGATAAACCTGTGCCGGGCTTTTTTCAATAAACCTTCCCTGTAAGTAAGCGTACATCCTGAAATTTAATTACGAGTTAATAACTTTCAAAATGCAGCACCCGGGTTAAGACCAGCACTCATTTTTCAGCGTTGCGAAAATAGGGATTATTTACGAGGCGCAAGCGTTAAAATAACGCAATCATTTTTTCTGTATTTTTGAAAGATTAATGCTGTTTCAGCACTGAAGCTCAAGAGCCGGAAGAATGAAATAAAAGCATCGGGAAATCAACTTCAAAAGACAATCATGCAAAAACTAACAGCTGCTATTACTGCCGTGGGGGGCTATGTTCCGGAGTACAGACTTACCAATTTTGAACTTGAAAAAATGGTGGATACCAATGATGAATGGATCCGTTCGCGAACCGGCGTTGAAGAAAGAAGAATTTTAAAAGGAGAAGGATTGGGAACCTCAGATCTTGCAGTTCCGGCCATTCTGGAACTTTGTAAAAAAAGAGGCATCAGTCCAGAAGAAATTGATTGCATCATCTGCGCCACAGTTACTCCGGATATGGTATTTCCGGCCACTGCCAATATTATTGGAGATAAAGTTGGTGCTGTAAATGCATTTAGTTTTGATATCGGCGCTGCCTGTTCTGGATTTTTATATGCGCTTACTACCGGTGCCAGTTTTATTGAAAGCGGTCGATATAAAAAAGTTGTAGTGGTGGGCGCCGATAAAATGAGTTCCATCATTGATTACAGCGACAGGGCGACCTGCATTATATTCGGAGACGGCGCCGGTGCTGTATTACTGGAACCTGATGAAGCAGGAAACGGTGTGCTCGACAGCATTCTTAGGAGCGATGGCAGTGGCAGGGCTTATCTTCATATGAAGGCTGGTGGTTCTGTAAAACCGGCAACCGTTGAAACCGTACTTGCCAAAGAACATTACGTTTACCAGGAAGGACAATCTGTTTTTAAATTTGCTGTAAAAGGAATGGCAGATGTGAGTTACGAATTGATGCAAAGAAATAATTTATCAGCCGATGATATCGCATGGCTGGTACCACATCAGGCAAACCTTCGTATCATTGATGCAACGGCTAACCGGATGAATCTTCCCAAAGAAAAAGTGATGATCAATATTCAGAAATATGGAAATACTACTGCAGGCACTTTACCACTTTGCTTATGGGATTGGGAAAACCAATTAAAAAAAGGTGATAATATTATTTTGGCTGCTTTTGGTGGAGGATTTACCTGGGGAGCCACCTGGTTAAAATGGGCGTATTAGAACGCTGATCTTTCGGGTTGATTTATGCCAATATTTTTTTTGATATCAATCAAATAAATTAGCTGAGCAACAATTATTACTGATAGAAACTTATAGAAGGATCAGGGTAGAAAGCAGTTTAATTTTTCTGCTTAAATAAAAAAGGTGGAAGCCGCTGCAGGGTAAAAAGCGGCAGCTTCCGGTTGACCTTTTTCTGCTGGTTGTTTTAAATCTTCGTCCGGCAAATTGCGGATTATATTTTTGAAGCTTTCCCGTTAAAAGAAGTGCCTGTCAGTAACAGGCTACTTCTAAAAACTTTGCTGCTTGTGTTATTCTTTAATAATTTTTTGATTGTCTACCACAACACCGTCTATCAATAACTGGGCTATATACATTCCGTTACCAAGACTTACAAGACCGTCAGCCGTAATGTTGTTGTATCCTTTATTTACTGAAACCTTTTTGTCCAATACTATTTTACCCGCCAGGTCAGTAATCCTGATTTCTGCAGTTGCATTTTCAGTAGCTGTAAAACGAACGTAAATCTTTTCTGCAAACGGGTTTGGTGAAACCTGCATTTGTGCAACACCCTGGGCCTGTAATCTTACTGCGATTATAGCACTGTAAGTATATCTTCCATCAATATCCACCTGCTTTAAACGATAGTAAGCAATGGTTTTACCCTGGAGTTCAACTGAATTATCTTTATACATATAATTCCTGTCATCACCACTTGAACTTATTGCATCCAGCACCAGTCCCAGTGTTGTAAAACTGGTTTTGTCAAATGAACGCTCTACTTCAAAACGATTGCTGTTAAATTCATGACTGGTAGCCCAGTTCAGTAATACAGTTTTATTATTAACGCTTGCATTAAAGCTTGTATAAGTAACAGGTAATGTAGTAACAATTGTATTGGATACCTGTTTGAAATAAAGACTGCTGTAACGCTTGGTCTCAAAAGCTCCACTGGTTACATTATCAACATAAGCACCGAGGGTAACCCTGATCTTATCTTTATTCTGGTATTTAAAATTGATGCGTACATCAAGGGCGGTTGTGTCAATATCAATACGGTTTGCAACCGGGCCTTTTGCTTCTTTTCCTGGGTTAAGTATATCCAGCAGGTTGTCCAATAAACTCATAAGAGTAGCTGGCGGAGTATTATAGCTGCTGTAATCTTGACTTTCAACAAACTCACGGATACGTGCATTGTCGCCATCTACATCAATTGCCGCAAGATCAAGGCAGGGATAAGAATAGTTACTGCCGCTAGTTGTTTTAAACCGGATTTCAAATTCAACAGAAGATTTATTGCCCAGTGGCGCTGAAGGGCCGTTGATCACGGGTTGCCATGCATCATTGTAACCCATGTTGGTGGTATCCATACAAACGAGTACAGCACCGTTATTGATTTTCTTTACTTCGATAAAAGCATCAACTCCCGAAGTAACATTAGTAAACTTGTAAGTGGCTCCTTCATGCAAAGCAGTACCTGAACTTAAAGTCGGGTTCTTGAAAGATAATTTAGGGGAAACACACTGGGCTGAAGTAACATACCCTGTGAAAAGGCTGATTAAGGCAAAGCATAATGCCTTAATGGCAAATGTAAAATTTGTTCTCATTTTTTTTGTGGTTTGAGGTTTCTAAAATCGGCCTTGCTTAGGAGCGACAGGGTAAGCTGTCTGTGTTGGATGGTTGTTGAAAAAAGGAATAACCGAGGTATCAATCATTTCCTATTTCATCACAAACATATACACTATTTCGGAAACCGCAAATTTTTCTTACAGTAATTTTACTGCCTTTTCCGGTAAAACCCGTAAAAACACCCCGGTCATTAGATGTTTTTACTGTCCGAGCCTAAACGCCCTTAAATTTTTTCTAAGAAAAGGGCAAAATTTTTATTGAAAAATTTCTAAGAAAAATTGGATTGAATGAAATTTTGCTGAAAAAAATACGCATCTAGTTCATTTTTTTAACTACCCGCGGATTTACCCGTAGTAGTAATGCTACATCGCTCAATTGTCTACTCAATAAGGCAGATTTTATTGTGTACACAGTGAGAAAATTTTAAATATTTCCCGATAACTTCCTTATTTTCGGGATGAAGCTGCTCTCATTTATCAAAATAACGATATGCAATTAACTCTGCAGGCGACTTCCAAGCGCATTCAATCTATTGATTTACTACGTGGACTGGCTATGATCATCATGGCGCTTGACCATACCCGGGACTTTTTTCACCTTCCGGCATTAACCGGTGATCCGCTGGACCTTTCTACTACGACCCCATTTTTATATTTTACCCGATGGATTACCCACTTCTGCGCTCCTACTTTTGTTTTTCTTTCTGGTATGTCAGCTTGGTTACAAGGTCAGCGTAAAACTAAAAAAGAGCTCAGCTTTTTTTTAATAAGTCGTGGCTTATGGCTCATTTTGATCGAAATCACGCTGATTACTTTCGGTATAACGGCCGATATTCATTTCGGTTTTATTGTTTTACAGACCATCTGGGCCATCGGATTCAGTATGTTGTTACTTGGATTGGTCATCTGGCTTCCATTTAATGTGATACTCGTGCTGGGCCTGTTGATCCTGTTCGGTCACAACAGCCTGGATTTTATTGAGGCCAAACAAATGGGTCCTTTCCCCTGGTGGTGGGGATTTCATCACCAAACCTTTGTACCCTTGGGTGATGGTCATGTTTTGGGAATTTTATATCCTTTTCTGCCCTGGACCGGACTAATGATACTTGGTTATTGCTGTGGAAAGATTTTTACTCGGATTGAACCGCCAAAGCGTAATAAGATTTTAATCCGGATGGGAATCAGCTTGCTCATATTCTTTGCGGTATTAAGATTCAGCAATATGTACGGAGACCCTGGCCATTGGACCACACAAAAAAATGCTGTGTTTACTTTTCTTTCTTTCATGAATGTTCAGAAATACCCGCCTTCCTTATTATATATATCCGCTACCATCGGAGTGGCACTTATTGTACTTGGATTAATAAAGAAGACCGGCAGTGCCATTTCGAAGATTATTATTGTTTATGGAAGAGTGCCTTTTTTTTATTATATCCTGCATTTTTACCTGCTGCATCTTATCGAAATAAGCCTGTTCATATCCAGGGGTCATACTTTATCAGAAGGAATGAAAGGCGCACCCGGATTACCTTTTAAATTTGCAATTCCCGGCGAAGGCTACAGTCTTGGCATCACCTACCTGATCTGGATATCCGTTGTGATAGCACTGTATCCGTTGTGTAAATGGTACGATCGCTATAAAACAAATCATCCTGAAAAAAAGTGGTTGAGTTATCTCTGACATTCTGCTATAAAAATTCATCGGTTGCCATTCATATTACCAACTGATTGAAAAGCTGCAGGATCTTTTCTGATGCATCTTTACAAAAACCGGGATGCACTTTGGAAGTTTGTACGACCGTACTTCTTGTTGCGGTTAGCCAGCGGAAACGTCCTGCGATATCCAGCCTGCCGATAGGCCCGCTTTCCGGTCCGCCTTCACAGATGCGCTCAAAGGCGTGGAGGTTGTCGTCAATTTCCTGAACATCTATTTCTTTAAAGAAAGATCTAAGCCGGTTATCATCCTGCCGGATTAAGGCTTTCAGAAAATTAAGTTTAGCACAGTAGAGCACTACACCTACATTCAGGAATTCTTCCCGTTCCACCCTCGGCATCACCCGGATAACAGCATATTCAAATAAGTGATTGTCTTGCATGTTGTGCTTCTTTTACAAAAATTTCGGAATGTGCCAAACGTGTTGTCAGAAACCGGACATAAATATTCCTGTGCTCTTCAGTTGAAGAAAAAGAGGAATCAGCTGCAAGCCATTCTTCCGGTATCATTTCAACAACAGAGCGGATTTTTTTTTCATCCAGTATAGCCCTGAAACTCTTATTTACAGTTTCAAGTTCACTGGCTTCCGGAAGTAAAACATGATCTTTTACCTGGATGAAAGGACGCAAGGCCTGTTCTTCCGGATTTTGCACTGCATGATGAAAATACAATGCAGCGCCATGGTCGATCAGCCATAGTTCTTTGTGCCAGCAAAGCATATTGGTATTTCTAACGCTGCGGTCTACATTTGTAAGTAAACAGTCAAGCCATACTATTTTTGAAGCCAATATTGCATCTGTTTTGGCAATCGTTGGATCAAAACTGATTGCTCCCGATAAATAGTGCAACGCAAGATTTAATCCCACACTGGCTTTCAGCAAATCCTGAATCTCTTCATCGGGTTCGGTTCTTCCAAAGGCTGTATCGAGGTTGGCAAAAACAATTTCAGGAATTCTTAAACCGAGCAGACGGGCAATCTCTCCACCGATCAATTCTGCTATCAGCGCTTTTATGCCCTGGCCAGCACCTCTGAATTTGACCACATATAAGAAGCCATCATCTGCTTCCACAATTGCAGGTAAAGAACCTCCTTCCCGCAAAGCAGTTACATAGCGGGTTACATTTACGGTTCTGAGTTCATACTGTTGATCATTCATCATGTAATTGCTGAATTAAGACCTCCGGCAACTTTATACTTTTTAAGACCGGGTCAAAAATATCATCGAAATTAAATCTTTATCGGCACGATACCATATCGCTGCAACCCAACTTCTATTAAAAAAGACCAATAATAAAATCCTCCAGACTGTCCAATCGTAGTATGATTATTGCTTAAAGCTGGTTTTTAAATTTATTACATGAAATTAAAGTTCATCCGGAATATACAGTTTACCAAACTGGCGAAAGTTAATGGCCGTTTAAGAGAGTTTAATTTTCGTAAACCCAATGGAAGCGAAGAAAGCCTTTTCAGTGTAGACGTGATTGATGAACGCGGTTCCCGTATTATCTTCAATATGAAGAAAACAGAAAATGAGTGGAAGATCGTTCAACAGGATCTGCCCGACTGGATCATGGCCAGTGAAACTACTTTCAATAACCTGATACAGGAAGAACTCAATCAATTGCAGTAATAATTATTTATACTTTTGTTTACTTATCTATGCTTCGTTTACTGAATGGTATTGACCGCTTACTAACTCAATCCCTTCTGCGCATTCAATTTTTGGTTCCTTTATAAAATCAGATTTAGTAACGGAATACAAAATTTAATGCATGAAAAAGGAGATAATAATTTTTTTACTCAGCAGTATCCTACTCACAGCCGCAAATGGCCAGCAATTGAAAAAACCTTTTGATTATTTATCAGTATCCGACCTGTTGTTTAATAAAAGTGCATACAGCCTCAGCTGGACATCACATCCCACCGCCAACTTTTTCAAACAGGAATATCTTGTAAAAGCCGATAATGCCGACAGGTACAATACAATGATATTGATAGATGTGCTGACCGGTACAGATAATATCAAAGAAATAGTGGCTCAAAAAATTACCGAACTTAAAAAATTAAAGGAATCCAACCCGGTGATCAGGTATGAAACTTTTGACAATACAAAATCCGGCGAATACATGATTGACTTTGTGCTGACAGAAAATTCTGCAGATGGAAAATATATCAGCATTGCAGAACGTAATGTGTACCGTTATAAATTTTTTGTTGATAAAAAAGGTAATAAATCGATTCTGCTTTTCGGCGTCAGCATCCGCAGTTATGGAAATGCGGTTGGCAATTTTCTGAATGATCTGAAAATTAATAAAAGCGTATTAGTAAATGAAGTGGCGGGATTTAAAATACCTGAAATAAAAATTATACAGGCCAACCAATAAAAACTTCGTCCAATTATTTCCCCGGTATTATTTTATATCTCTGCTTTCCCAGCTTGATTTTTTAATGGCATAATTTTTTAAAGACATCCCCAAAATAGAAAAAGTATGAATAATTTACTCAGGGGATTAATCGCAGGATATGGTGCAAAAAAATTAGGTGGAGGCTGTCTCGGAACAGTGGTCGTATTTTTTATTATCTGGTATGCATTAGGTCACTGTTGAAACTTTCAGTTATTTAAGGCGTTGCCTACTATTTCATAATTGATTGTATTGGCTTCCACCATCTCCTGGTAATAAATGCCTTGAGGTGATTCATAAAATTTCTGCTGATTAATTATAACAGTGCGGCAATCTGCAGGCAATTCATTCACGCGGGTTCCTGCAACAGGTATTTCATTGCTGTTTTGTTTTTCAGATTGTACCGGTATTGATTTTTTTATGGACGTACTATCCACATCGGTCATATCCAGAACTTCCTTTACTCCTGTTACAATGTAGCTAAGGTGGTTTCTGGTATCGATATCTTCCTGATAAAATGTTCCCCTGAGTTCATAATATTTCCGGCCATTAATCACCTGAACCCGCGCATTAGCAGGTAACCTGAAGACTCTTGCTCCAAGTGGCGGAGCGATGATTTCATACTCATTATTATAAGACCGATAATAAACTCCTTCATTATAATAATAAGATTGCCGGTCAACATAAATATTAGAATAGCCAAACGGCAAAACATTTACCCTGATGGGAATGTGTATCATAAATAATAATAACCGGTAAACATATTTTTATATTATTGATGAAAAATAAAAATACGTGAACCAGGCAGTGGTATAAATGCCCCAATGTGTTACTACAAAAGCATTTTTATCCTCGATAGGCCATGTTAATAAGGGCAAAATAAAAAGGTCCGGCTTCCCGGACCCTTATCAATATTAGATCAACAAAAATAAATTTATCCTTTACCGTGGTGACGATTATGGTTGTTTTTATCATTATCCCTGTTATTATTGTTCTGTTTCCATTCTGAATGACGGGGATGATCTTTGTTTTCAAAATAACGTTGTTCCTTACTGTCTCTTATCGGGGTTTGGTCATACTTTCCTTTATAATTCGCATATTGTCTGCGGTACATTTTATCATTATTGTAAGGATTTCTTACGTTGTTCAGTACAACTTTATGAGCCTTGTACACGTCAAAATCCCTGTATTGATCAGGCAGATTTGCAGAACGTTTCCAACTTCTACCTGAACGATAGATATAAACTCTTTCAGGAATACTGTAATAGGTATCAATATCAGGCAGATAGTAATAGTCTGCGTGATCATAACCGGTTGGGCCCCAGACAGGCTGCGTACCAATATTTATACTGAGTCTAAACTGTGCTTCTGCAGTTGAAAATAATCCTCCCGCAATAACCAAGGCAATAATCAAACGTTTCATAACTGTTTTATTTAATTTTAAAATATGCTTCATTGTGCCAAAGTATGTGCCGGATATATCTTCTGGAACTGTTAAGGTTTTTTTGAATCATTTATTGAGCTTGAACAATTCAATAAATTGTAATTTTCACAAAATAAATAAACCGATTCATCAATATGTTTCTAAAAATATTTGGCAGAAAACCTTCCGGCAAAAGATTGCAGCTGATAGAACAATCGGACAATTATAAAGAAGGCGCTTTTCATAATATGGCTCCAACCCAGATGATTCCCGAAGGTATTTCCCGTTTTAAACTGCTGAAAGATTTTTTGAACAAGCCAAAAAGTACTGTGCCGGATAAACGATTGCCTTCTGTGAAATCCGATCTCGCAACAAATCTTTCCCCCACACCTGTTATTACCTGGTTTGGCCATTCTTCTTATCTAATACAATGCAGGGGAAAAAATATATTGGTCGATCCGGTATTCAGTGGTCATGCTTCTCCGTTTTCATTCATGGTAAAATCTTTTCCGGGAAGTGATATTTACGGCGTTAATGATATGCCCTATCTTGATATGCTGATCATCACGCATGATCATTACGATCATCTTGATTATAAGACCATCAAAAAACTCGCGGCTAAAACAGGGCATTTTTATACAACCCTTGGTACGGGTGAACACCTGGAACGATGGGGCATCAGCTCAGAAAAAATTACTGAACTTGATTGGGGGCAGCAACAAAAGGTTGAGGAAGCTATTATATTAACAGCAACAACAGTAAGGCATTTTTCAGGAAGAAGTTTTAGAAGAGATAAAGCACTGTGGGCTGCCTTCATTTTAAAAATATATAATCGTACGATTTTTATCGGCAGTGATTCAGGTTATGGAAATCATTTTAAAATGATCGGTGAAAAATATGGCCCGTTTGATATTGCTATTCTTGAAAGCGGTCAGTACAATGAACTATGGCCGCAGATACACATGATGCCGGAAGAAACTGTAATGGCCGCGATTGATCTGAAGGCACGCGTGCTTTTTCCCGTGCACTGGGGCAAATTTGCTTTGGCTTATCATCTATGGAACGAGCCACCGGAGCGGATAGTAAAAGCAGCTGCAGGAAAAGATCTGCAGGTAACCACTCCCATGATCGGCGAGCAGATCATACTGGATGAAAATTATCCGCAACAGCAATGGTGGAATATTTAAAAGCTATGTTCAGTTTTAAAAAACAATCAGCAACGTTATAAATAAAAAATAATTATTGTGCTCAAGCTCAACTTTCAACCTTTCCCGCAATTAACAACCAGCCGTTTGATATTAAGACCCATCAAAAAAACGGATGCCCATGATATATTTCATTTGCGGTCTGATGAAGCTGTGATGAAATATCTTGATAAGGCGGCCTTTACAACCATTGACGAAGCAACCGAACTGATTACAAAAATTGAAAATTCTTTCAACAGCAATGAAGGTATTAACTGGGGAATGACTTTGAAAGAAGACGACCGCCTGTTTGGTACGATTGGTTTCTGGAAGATCGACAAGGATCATCATCGTGCAGAGATCGGCTATATGATGAAAAAAGATTTCCATGGTAAGGGACTGATGCAGGAAGCGATGGAAGTGGCGCTCAAATATTGTTTTCAAAAAATGAAAATACATTCTGTGGAGGCCAACGTAAATCCTTTAAATGCGGCTTCTATAAAAATACTGGAGAAAAATAATTTTGTAAAAGAGGCTTACTTCAGAGAAAATTATTATTACAATGGAAAATTTCTGGACAGTGCTATTTATTCACTGCTTACCCCAATTAAATAGTATTAATCATCTCCATGCAGCGGGAGGCATTCATCCAGCGTCTTCTTATTATAGTTATATTTGTTACATTAATTTTTAGACGAACATGAAGAAACTGATTCTGCTGTTGCTGGTATTCACAACAACCGCTTCCATTTCCTTTTCACAAACAAGATATATTGTAAAACTGAAAGATAAGGCCGGCACTCCTTTCAGCATCAGCAGTCCAGGTGCTTATCTTACTGCAAGATCAATAGCCAGAAGAACAAGGTATAATATCGCCATTGATTCTACTGATCTGCCTATCACACCGAGGTATATCGACAGTATCCGGCTCGCCGGTGCCGTTACTATCCTTAATGTTAGTAAATGGCTGAACCAGGTATGCATACAAACCAGCGATGCAACTGCAATAACAAAGATCAATTCGTTTACATTCGTGTCTGGTACTATAGTTCCGGTAGGCAGCAGAACGCAGGCTGCAACAGCCGTAAACAAACAACTCGATGCACAGGGAACAGCATCGGGCAACGGAACTTTTTCTCCCCTCGGCACCAATGATTTTTATAATTATGGCCAGTCTTACGGTCAGGTACACCTGCATTCTGCAGAATTTTTACACAACCATGGATTTCGTGGACAAGGCATGCAGCTCGCAGTACTGGACGCAGGATTTTATCATTATTTAAGTCTGCCAACTTTCGACAGTATCAGAAATAACGGCCAGGTATTGGGAACCTGGGATTTTGTTGCAGGCAATGCAAGTGTTGATGAAGACGATTCTCATGGAATGGATTGTTTGAGCACCATTGCTGCAAATCTTCCGGGAACTTTTGTTGGTACTGCACCAAAAACTTCTTTTTATTTATTCAGAACTGAAGACGCCGCTACAGAAAATCCTGTTGAAGAACAAAACTGGGCAGCCGGTGCCGAAAGGGCAGACAGCCTTGGTGTAGATGTTTTTTCCACTTCACTTGGTTATACAACCTTTGACAATCCTGCTTACAATCATACTTACGCTGACATGAATGGCAATACTACCATCATGGCAAAGGCCTGTGATTATGCTGCAAAAAAAGGCATCATCAGTGTTCTTGCCGCGGGTAATGACGGCACTTCTGCATGGCATTATATTTCAACTGCGGCCGATGCAGACAGTGGCTTGACAGTTGGCGCAGTTGCAACAAACCGGCAGGTCGCAAATTTCAGCAGCTATGGTCCGACCAGTGATGGCCAGATCAAACCTGATGTAGCAGCAACTGGTCTCGGCGCCATCATTGCCAATCCATCTAATGGCCAACCTACATCGGGTAACGGAACTTCTTTTGCCTGTCCGAATATGGCTGGCATTACTACCTGTTTATGGCAGGCGTTTCCAGAAGTAAATAATATGGATGTAATTGATGCTTTGAGAAAATCAGGCGATAGATACACAACACCTGACGACAGAACCGGTTATGGAATTCCGGATGCAAAAAATGCTTATGTAAGACTCTTGAAAAAATTATATACCCAAACGATTGCCGTAAATAATTGTAAAACAAATATTCAGTTCAATATAAAAGGCGATACCAGCGCAAGATTTGTAATTGAACGTAAACTGGCCACAGAAGCAGGTTTCAGTGCTATTGCAAATTTGCAGGCCAGCGGAACTTATGCCGCTAAGACCATTACTTATGATGATGATCTTTCAGCAATTGCCTTGCAAACCATCCGCTACAGGATAAAAATGAGTATCTCTGCAGATACCACTTTTTACCTGGATAGTGCGACTGTAAACTACAACACATCATGTGGTAATCCGCCGCCAGGCGCAACAGAAAAAATAACCATCGGACCAAATCCTGTAAAGGATAATCTATTTATAAATATTGTCCGCAACAATGCTGTTTCTGTCAAAATTGTTCTGAATACAACAGCCGGTCAAAAAATATACAGTCTCGAAAACCAGCAGCCTGCCGGAACACAGATCTATACCATTCCGGTAAAAGGACTTGCACGTGCTGTTTATTATATCACGGTATTTATAAATGATAAAAAAGAAGTGACAAAGAAATTGCTGTTATTGTAAATGTTGGCTTACCGTGTTTTATTCATCAATTGATAAATGTGGGAAGGCTCATCACGAATTATCATTCTATCACGCATGGCATCGCATGTATTCTTCAGGCCACTTTTACATAGCTGCGTAAATTTTTATAAAGTTCAGTGGCCAGACGATTCAATCAATTGAGCAGAAGTAATTCGTTTAATTGATTTAAATCGTGTAATAAAAAAATCAAAATGAGATATTGTATTCGTCAGGCCACTTTACATAACTGCTTAAATTTTTATAAAGTTTAGTGGCGAGACGATTCAATCAATTCAGCAGAAGTAATTCGTGAAATTCGTGTTTAATATTCATATTAAAAATCCGTGTAATCTTTCTAAATCCGTGTAATAAAAAAAAGAAAATGAAATACGCTATTCTGCTTATCATTAGTTTAAATGCATTCACCGTAAAAAGTCAGACCTCCGAAGACAGTATAAAAACAGTAATCAACAGAATGTTCACTGCCATGAAAAACGGCGATGCCGCAATGCTGAAAAGTTGTTTTGCCGACAGTGCGATACTGCAGACAGTGCTCAGTTCAAAGGAAGGAAAAATATCGGTGGAAACTGAGCCCCTTGCCGAGTTTGCTGATTTTGTAGGCAAGCAGGAAAAAGGCGTTGCAGATGAACAGATTGTGTTTGAAACATTAAAAACAGACGGTCAGCTTGCCCTGGCTTGGGCACCTTATAAATTTTATTACAAAGGAAAATTCAGCCACTGCGGAATCGATTCATTTCAATTGGTAAAAATAAACGGTGAATGGAAAATACAATACCTGATTGATACAAGAAGAAAAACCGGTTGTGAATAATATTGTTTTTTACCACAGAGGTAAAGGAGTTATTTTTCACAGAGTAAAATAGAGTAATTTATTTCAAATCCTTTTACTCTGTGTTGTATTCAACTCTTGGTTACTCTGTGGTAAAATTTTCATTACAGTAAAATATTGGCACTAATGTCAGTCTTTTTTAAACAGTGCAACAAACATGGTATCCGCCTTATCATGATACCCTTTCAGCAGTTCCATTTTTATCAGACTGAGTTGAAATCTTTCTTTTATAAAATCAACGATCGCTTCATTTTCTTTTTTAAAAACAGAACAGGTGATATACAAAAAATATCCGCCCTGCTCCAGGTGAGGGATGGCATGACATACAATTTTCTGTTGAAGCAACGCAAACTGGTTAATCTTTTTCCGTTTAAAAAAATACAATTGTTCCGGCGTACGGCTCCAGGTACCGCTGCCGCTGCAGGGTGCATCACAAACAATTAAATTAAATAATTCAGGAGCATTTAATGGAGCAGAAAGATCAGCAACAAATGAACGGTAATTTTTGATGCCTGCGTTGGCAAAACGAATTTTAAGTTCAGATAAAACAGAAGGCCGTATGTCGGAAACCGTTAGTTCAATTTTATTTTTAAAGAGATCGTATAACAGTAAAGATTTTCCACCGCTTGCTACACAGCAATCCCAGCAATTTATTTTTTCAAGATCAATAAAATTAAAAACTGTTCCAATAGTTCGCTGTGAGCTGAGATCCTGAACCACGGCCTCTTTATCAACTTCAATAACTGTCTCGATTTTTGTTCCGTTGGATAATACCAGGGAAAAATCGCCTGTATTTTTATAACAGATATTCGCTTCGTTTAATTTTCTTTCGACTATTTCTTTTTTGCCCGGTCTTATTCTTAGAAAAAGATCGGGTTGTTGTAAAAAAGAAGAGCTGAATAAATTTTCATCAATGCCTTCGCTCAATTCATCCTGCCAGGGAAAAATTTTTTCTCCCGAAGATTGAATACCGGTGAGTGATATTTTTTCCTGCAATGGAGTTTCAACCTCACTGTTCCATTCAGGCACTATATTTTCCAGCAGTTCGTTGGCAGCAGTTGAGCAAAGAAAAACAGCAGCGGCAATTTTTTTATCCGGGTTGATGCCGGTCAAAAGATGGCCGGTCCTGAAAAAGCAATAACAACAATGTATGATCTGCTTCCTGTCTTTTGAGCCATACTTTTTTTTATCTGCAAAGAATTGTCTGCTGAAAATATTAAAAGGAATTTCTCCTTTATATTTTTCCAGCATTACTGAAGCTGTATTGATATAAGAATGAAAGCGGCTCATGCGTAAATATTAAAAGCCGGGAATACCGGCCTTTAGAAAAATTATAATGATTACATTTTTTTTTAAACAAATGATCTGCATCTTTAAATTTCCAGCAGACTTTTTACCGGATCTTTTCCAAAGAGCAGCAATGCGGGGTTTTCCAGCAATTCTTTTACACGAACCAGGAAGCTTACGCTTTCTCTTCCGTCAATGATCCTGTGATCGTAACTCAATGCGAGATACATCATTGGTCTTATTACAACCTGGCCGTTGATGGCCATCGGCCTCTCCTGGATCTTGTGCATTCCAAGGATGGCAGACTGGGGAAGATTAATGATCGGGGTACTCATCATCGATCCGAAAACGCCGCCATTGGTGATGGTAAAAGTGCCGCCCTGCATTTCTTCCATCGTCAATTTATTTTCTTTTGCCTTACCTGCAAGCTCTACCACTTTGGCTTCTATCTCCGCCATACTCAAACTTTCAGCATTGCGAATAACCGGTACCACCAGGCCTTTGGGGGCACTAACGGCAATAGATATATCACAATAATCGTGGTAGATGATATTTTCACCGTCAATATATGCATTGACCGCTTTCCATTCCTGTAAAGCAAAACAACATGCTTTTGTAAAGAAACTCATGAACCCCAGGTTCACGCCATGTTTTTCTTTGAATTTGTCTTTATTTTTTGAGCGGATCTCCATGATCGCACTCATATCCACTTCATTGAAAGTGGTAAGCATTGCGGTTGTATTTTTTGCTTCCACCAATCTGCGGCTGACCGTTTTGCGGAGGTTGCTCATTTTTTCAGGTTTATCCTCCCTGCTGAACATGGCAGCTCCAGGGTTTCTACCCGGATTACTGATTGCAAGCAGTACGTCCTGTTTAAAAATACGTCCGTTGCTGCCGGATGCGGTCACATTTTTTACATCTATTTTTTTATCGGCCATCATTGCAGCAGCAACAGGTGTTGCTTTTACATCTGCAGCAACCGGCTTTTTATCTTCGTTTACAGGTTTTGTTTCGGTAACAGTTGCTTTAACTGCGGGGGAAATTTCAGAACCCGCTGCGGCTGCAGGTTTGGTCGCTTCTGTATCGATACTGCAAACGATATCGCCAATCTTCAGCGTGTCGCCTTCTTTTGCGATGATCTTTAATACTCCGGCCTGCTCGGCATTTATTTCAAAAGTTGCCTTTTCGCTTTCGAGCTCAGCGATCACTTCGTCCCTGTCAGCCCATTCGCCTTCCTTCTTGAGCCATTTTACCAAGGTAACTTCAGTGATACTTTCCCCGATAGCAGGAACTTTTATGTCAATTGCCATGTGCCTAGATTTGATAGTCCGCAAATTTCGGGGAAATTGCAGGATAAATTAAAACGATTCGGGTCTTTTTTAAAACTAAATAAAAAATCCCCTGATTATGTTATTGTCCTTGGAAAATAACAGGAAAAGGCTATTTTTGAGAAGTATAAACAATAAGGGATAATAAATATGATCCCTTTTCCGTTTTGTCAGTATTTTATCAGTACCCCTGCTACCGAAAAAATAACCCTTTTGTGTTATGTCAGTTGTAAAAAAAGATTACTATTTTTACGCTGGTCATTACAATAAAAAACCGAATAATAAATCAAACGGGCCAATTGCTAAATAATCGTCCCGTAAATTATTAAAAGGATTGTATATTTACGAAATCAATAAGAATTTTTAAGAACAACAATAAATTTCCGTTGTATGATGATTAAAAAACTACAATTAGCGGCAGTGTTAGGATTGATTTTCTGCTCTGCCAGTACAAAAGCTCAGCTCACAATCGACAATGCGACTTTCTACATTGAATCAGGTGCTACGGTTACTGTTCAGGGTGATATCCTGAGTAATGTATCCATCCAGGGGCCTGGTAAAGTATTGCTTAAGGGCACCGGCAACCAGAACGTGAATATGAACAATGGTGGCGCAGCAACCAATGCTTACATTATTCCCAACCTGGAAATTGACAACACTTCCAATGTAACCTTAACCGGAAACACGAAGGTTGGTACCAGTCTGCTTTTCACTAACGGGAAAATCCAGACTGCAGGTTTTGATCTTAAAATTGCAAATGCTGCAACTGTTACCGGCGCAGACAACACTAAATATGTTGTTACGAATGGTACCGGAAGATTGATCAGGGAAGCACTTGCAGGTACTGCATTTACTTATCCGATCGGTAATACAACAACAACTTATAATCCTGTTACCATCAGCAACAGCGGAACAGCAGATGATATTGGTGTAAGATGTTTGACTGATGTTTATACCGCCGGCTCCACAGGTACTCCATTTACCAAAGAAGTAGCTGCTGCAAGCTGGGATATCAGTGAAGCAGTTGCCAGTGGCAGTAATTTAAGTCTTACCACCAACTGGTTAACTGCAGATGAACTGCCAGGGTTTAACCGTACAAAAAGCGGTATCTCTTATTATATTCCTACGGCGGGTGCAACATTGGGCTGGGATCTGCTGAACAGTCAGACATCTGCAGCAACAGGTGCCGGCACAGCGGCTTCTCCTTATTCTTTTACAAGAACAGGAATTACTTCATTGGGTACTTTTGCGGTAGGAACCAGGCCGGTATTAAGCCCATTGCTGGTTTCACCAAAAATATTCCTGCAGGGTCCATACAATACGACCAATTTTACGATGGATAATAACCTGAGACTTTTAACGCTCATCCCTACACTTGAGCCATATACAGGTGCTACCGGATTTACCCATAATGGAAGTGGTGGCGGAGAAACTGCAGCGGCGTCATTGGTAGGTCCGGCTGCTCCCGCAAACAACGATGCCATTGTGGACTGGGTATTTGTACAATTACACAGCGCCGTTGACGGGTCTATACTTTCAACGAGAGCGGCCCTGATCCAGAGAGATGGTGATGTTGTTGAAACAGATGGTGTATCGCCGCTTAATATGGCGGGTAATGCCGCAGGAAACTATTATGTTTCCATCAGGCACAGAAATCATCTCGGCGTGCGGTCAGCATCCAGCTTTTCGCTTGCAAAAACAACAACTACCAGCTACGACTTCACCAATGCTTTATCAAAAGCTTTTGCAGGAGCAGTAAGCAATAACGCAATGGCAACGGTTAATACAGGAGTTTTCGGAATGTGGGCTGGAAATGCAAATGATGATCTTAAAACCAACATGACAGGACTGGGACCTAATGCAAATGACTATGCGAAACTTTTAAATGTATTAGGTAGTTCAACAACTTCAATTCTTAATATTTATTCCAAACAGGATCTTAATATGGATGGTAAAGTTATCATGACTGGCCTTGGCCCTGCTGCCAATGACTATGCAAAACTTTTGAACGTATTGGGTTCAAGTGTTAACGTAATTACTCAACCAACTTTCTAAAATTTATTATCATGAAAAAAATATTTATTGTCTTATTTGGAATAGTCTTAAGTTTTTCTGGGGTTGCACAATACTTTCAGGGTTCTTTTACCAAGGATGTGAACAACTCAACCAATTACAAGATCTCATTTAAAATGAAGCCTACTGCCACGATGACCACGGCAATTTCTTACATTGAAGTTGCTTTCCGTTATCCAACTTCAGGTACACCGGCTTTTGTGGTGAATAGTATCACCAGCAATAATGTCAACTTTCCCAATTTGGCAATGCAGCGCTTCCCGCCAGATTATAACGATGGTACTTATACCTATGTTAAGTTTGTACATAATACTGCAACTGTTCCGTCTGCTACTTATACCAGCGGCACTGAATATGAAATATTCAATGTTGTGCTGAATACAGCAAACCCAGGACCTGATGCAGTAATACCACAAATAGAAATGGTGAGCAACCTGGTTCTTCAAAATTATCAGTTTGGTGTGCTGGATGGTGCAGGTAACCTGCTTGATCCGGGAGCAGGTGCTGAATTATATGGTCCAGGTTTTTCCATTAACGGACAAACACATATACTGCCACTGGCAAACGTTACTGTTCCTGTTAAATTCACAGGCTTTACCGCTACTAAAAGAAATGATGATGCAGTTTTAAATTGGACAGTTGAGAATGAAAGTTCAATCACTGACCGATACGAAATTGAAAGAAGTCTGAATGCAGTTGATTTTACAAAGATTGCAACTGTTGCTCCTAAATACAGTGGTTCAAGCAATGTATATGATGCAACTGATTTACGTTTGTCATCTGTTCGTACAAATGGCGCGATTTATTATCGTATCAAACAAATTGATAAAGACGGCAAATTTATTTATTCAGAAATCAAAAGTGTGAGAATGGATAAGGGTCTTGTAATAAGTACCTATCCTAATCCGGTTAAAGATGTTACTACAGTTACTTTAGACCTGCTTGAAGCTGCTGATGTAAGTATCGCAGTAAATGACGCGGCAGGTAAAGAACTTCAGAAAATAACAATTAAAGGTCAGAAAGGTATCAATACAAAGAAGGTTGATCTGGGTGCTTATGCAGCAGGTACTTACCTATTGAAAGTTTCTATCGGTTCTGATGTGAAAACATTATCAGTTGTAAAAGCACAGTAAATTTTCAACTGAAAGATTGTAGATTTTTCTTCATGCTTAAGTGCCACACCTTCAAAAAGTGTGGCATTTTCTTTTCTATGCGGCATAAAAAAACAGGAACATGGTTCCTGTAACAAATAATTATGTTGGTTGCTAAATGATTATGCTCCCAGGTAAGGCCTGAGCAGTTTACAGCGCGACGCTGTGCGGAGTTTAGTAATCGCTTTATCTTTTATCTGCCGCACTCTTTCCCTGGTAAGATTAAATTTCTCACCAATATCTTCCAGGCTCATCGGCTGATCTACACCAAGACCGAAAAAGAAACGGATAACGTCTTTCTGACGTTCTGTAAGTGTGCTCAGAGAACGGGTAATCTCCGTACTTAATGATTCTTTAACCGCAAGACTTCTGTCTGTACTTTCTGCATTGTGATTGATCAATACATCAATTAAAGTGCTTTCTTCACCATCAGCAAGAGGCTGATCCATACTTACATGACGTATCCCAATACCAAGTGTTGCTGATATTTCATCCACTTCTATATCTAATAAAGTAGCCAGCTCTTCGGGAGTTGGTTCTCTTTCGAATTCCTGTTCCAGTTGTGAATATGCTTTGCTGATGCGGTTGGTAAGTCCTACTTTATTTAACGGCAATCTTACAATTCTGGACTGTTCTGCTAAAGCCTGCAATATACTCTGGCGTATCCACCAAACAGCATAAGATATAAATTTAAACCCTCGGGTTTCATCAAAACGCTGAGCTGCTTTTATTAAACCAAGATTGCCTTCATTGATCAGATCCGGAAGTGTTAAGCCCTGGTTCTGATATTGTTTGGCAACGGATACAACAAATCTTAAATTACTTTTGGTTAGTTTTTCTAATGCCTGCGTATCTCCCTGTTTGATAAGAACTGCTAACTTAACTTCCTCTTCAGGCGTTATTAATTCCACTTTACCGATTTCCTGCAGATATTTTTCCAGACTCTGACTTTCACGGTTGGTGATAGACTTACTGATTTTTAGCTGACGCATACTCATAAGCCGATGGTTTGAAAATTTTTAATTCTTGTTTGAAGTTAAGAAAACGTTAAAAACCAACTTAACAACGTAATATATTGCTTTTGCAATATGTTTCCAAATAAAAAAAATTGTAATATTCTGAATCTCAGCTTGTTCTCAGGAGAATTATTTGTTGTTTTTGAAAATTATTAAAAATAATCGCCTAATTATTTTGCCGGGTAAAATTTTTGTTTATTATTGCAGGCAAGAAGTATAGATTAATAAAATTTTGAGATGAGTAAGAAAGTTTTGTTTACAGTAGAATACCCAGTAAGATGTTCGCCAGGAATTTTATTTGAATTTTTGAGTAATCCCGCAGGTTTGCAGGAATGGTTTGCTGATAAGGTAGAAGATAAAGATGGAATATATAGTTTCAGTTGGAATGGTGGGCCGGCAGATAAAGCTGATCTTGTAGAAAAAGAACAGGACCGTTTTATCAGGTTTCATTGGTCCACTGCACCTAAAGAAGAATATTTTGAATTCGGAATAGAAAAATCTGAAATCACCAACCAGACTATCCTCATAATAAAAGATTTCGCAGATAAAAAAGAGATCAAAGATCAAAGCCTTTTGTGGGAGTCTCAGGTAAAAGATCTTTTTCACCGCCTTGGAAATTAGGCATTACCAGTCTTAATAAATCTTTACACGCTTTTATTATTTGTTCCTGCGCAGCATTGGGTTGTTGTAATGGAATACGTATTGCTACTTTAATAAAGGATCGATCTGCTACTGATTGCAATATATCTTTTTCATCAAATTGCTGAATGGGTAAATAATTATCCTGCTCAAAATGGTGCTGCCATTGATCTTTATTGACACAAATAAAAATTTTACCCGGAAAATGTTCAGTCAATCTTTTAAAAATAGAAATTTGCAGCTTGCTTTGATAGATGCCTGAAAGCTGAAGTGTAACAGAAAAAAAATTACCCCACCAGAACATTGTGCGGACTGCAAATATATCTTCATGGCTAAAAAATTTCGGGTAGTCAAGGATCACATAAGGCAACAGTAAATAATTTTCTCCTTTCGATATTTTTGATGAACTGCGTGCAGCAATTTCTGGAAGCCGGTGCGCTGCTTCCTTAACAAACTGCTGCATCTCAATTGAAACAGCTGCAAACATTTCGCAAACGGAATCAATTATTCTACGTTTCGTTAAAATGAAATCTGCGCTGTACATCAATTGCAGTTCCTGCTCCGAAAGATATATTTTTGCATCATTACCCATCATTCAAACTTACAAAAATCATTTTTAGCAATTGATAAAGAAGCTCGACAAATTAATCATCAAAGCATTCCTGGGGCCCTTTATTGCTGCATTTGGTATTACCTTTTTTGTATTGATGCTGCAGAACCTGTGGAAATACATTGATGATCTCGTAGGCAAAGGACTTGATTTTGCAACACTTGGTAAATTCATCTGGTACATCAGCGCTTCCATGCTTACGCTGGCCATGCCTATCGCTATTTTGATTTCATCCATTATGTGCTTTGGCAATCTCGGAGAAAGTTTCGAATTGGTTGCCATCAAGTCTTCAGGCATTTCTTTACTCCGTTTTATGAGGCCACTCATCTGGGTAGCGCTGTTACTTTGCGGCGTTACTTTTATTTTCGCCAACAATGTCATTCCTTTTGCAACACTCAAATTCAGCAAACTGTATTATGATATCCGCAACACCAAGCCTGCATTTGATCTGAAGGAAGGAGTTTTTTACAACCAGCTTCCCGGTTTTGCCATTAAAGTAAATAAAAAAGATCCGGATGGTAAGACCATTAAAGGTGTGGTTATTTACGAGCAGACAAATGCCGTTCAGGATAATTGTACAGTTGCAGACCGAGGCGTGATGGCTGTTTCAGCCGACAAAAGATTTCTGGAATTTACTTTATACGATGGTTTCCGTTATGTAGAACAGGGTAACATAGCCGACACAGCCACAGAATTTATTAGACTTGGCTTTAAGGAATATAAAAAGACGATCGACCTCAGCAGTATTATGAGTCCAAATACA
>JBDUCW010000040.1:0-35286 GCA_040003235.1 Ferruginibacter sp.
TAATAGATAGCTTTGCGATTGAAAAAAAATTTATTTAATAATCATAAAAAAAATCAGCGAGAATCCCGCGATCATAAAAATCAGCGTTCTATAAAAATCAGCTTTCCATGGCAAGAATTCTTTCTATCGATTACGGCGGCAAACGAACCGGCATTGCTGTTACAGATCCGCTCCAGATCATTGCTACAGGATTAACCACCATCGATACCCAGAATTTTATCCCTTTCCTGAAAGATTATTTCAGTAAGGAACCTGTTGAACTGATTATCATCGGATGGCCCAGTAACTGGGACGAGAGCGATACACATGCAACCCCCCTGGTAAAAAAAGCCATTGAACGTTTGCAAAAAGAATTTCCATCGATGCCGGTCAAAACGGTGGATGAACGTTACACTTCCAAAATGGCAAAAGACGCCATGTTTGAAATGGGCCTTAAGAAAAAAGATCGCCGCAATAAAAAAATTGTAGATGAAATTGCAGCTACGATCATGTTGCAGGAATATATGCGGAGTCTTTAATTGTTTATTGCTCTATGGTTAAATTATCGGGTGCTGGCTGAAAAGCATTCTTCCTATCAACAATATAACAATTTAGCCATGCGACAGTAATGTCTTTTCCAAATTAAAAGTTATTTTATTGCCGTATGGTTAAATTGTTGGGTACTGGTTGAAAAACATTCTTCCTATCAACAATAAAACAATTTTACCATGCAACAATATATGAGGACATCTCAAATTAGAACGTCTTTCCCATGGACTATGGACTTTTGTATTATTCCCCGTCAAAGGTTAATTTTGCATTCCATAATATAACAACACAACATTCAAATGATTCTTCCTATTGTAGCATACGGAGCACCTGTTTTGAGAAAGGTTTGTAAAGATATTGACGCTGATTACCCTGATCTTGAAAAATTCATTGACGATATGTGGGAAACCATGTACAATAGTAACGGCGTAGGTTTGGCCGCACCGCAGGTCAATAAGGATATCCGCATTTTTGTAATGGACAGTCAACAGATCTTCGTCAACCAGGAAGAAGATGAAAAGGATGATTATCCTGATGCGCCGGGATTTAAAGGCATTTTCATTAATGCACACATAAAAGAGTTGGGTGGTAACCTTTGGAGTTATAATGAAGGTTGTCTCAGCATTCCAAAAATAAGAGAAGATATTCTGCGCAATGAAACTGTAACGATCGAATACGTAGATGAACATTTTGAGCCGCATATAAAAACATTCAATGGCGTTACTGCAAGAATTATTCTGCATGAATACGATCATATTGAGGGCAAACTTTTTATAGATTACATTAAGCCGCTGAAAAGAAAATTGATGCGTGGTAAACTGGATGATATCTCCCGGGGAAAAACGAAAGTAGATTACCGGATGATTTTTCCAAAATAGCAACTGTTTTTGTAAAGCATACGCTGTCTCAATAACCCTTAAAATGTCTTTAAGCAGTATTGTATTATCCAAATATAAACCTATCTTTAAAGTGAATTTCTAAAAGCCTTGCCTGTAAAGGGCCACAGGCTGTTTTAATCCTGTCAATAAATACGTATGGAAAAATTACAAAAGATTTTATTTCTGCTTATTGGAATATGTTTTGTAAATATTTCAGTTCTTGCACAAACCGGCAGCCCTAAATCAACACTTCAGAACCCTACTCCGAAAACGCCGCAGGTTGCAATTATTTCAGCTCCGCATCCGGTTCTTTCTGCATCAACCGGACAGTTGCCAAAACCTGCGGGTAAAACAACTGTTGTTTCTGCTCCTGCTGTTTCCGTTTTGCCGGCACCTGTAAAAAATAAAGCCACAGTTGCTATAAAAACCGGGCCGGTACAAGCTGCAATCAGCCCGGCTGCCCCTGTACATGTTTTACCAATGCCAGTTGCTCAGCCATTACCTGCAGTAAAAGCAGTTGCTCCTGTTGTGAAGAATGAATAATGTCCGCTGAATTTTATTCCTCATATTCATTGCCTGCCTCCAAAAAAATAAATTTATTCCAGAACTAATCATTAAAACTGGTAAAATATTATCGGTATAAAATATCACTAAACCCTAAATTAAAAAAAATGCAAAAACTTTTATTTACGATTGTTTTCATAATGGCTGTCTCGCTTACGCATGCGCAGAATGTAGGCATTGGTACCAACACTCCATTGATGAAATTGCACGTCAGCTCATCTGATAGTGCACTGCTGCTGCTCACCAACACTACACCGATCGCTGCAGGTGTTAAGTCTGCAATGTATTTTCAATCCGGTAACCGTTTCACCGGCGCTATTAAAGCAGAGGCTGTTTCGGGTACTGATGGGCGTTTAGGATTTTTTACCTTCGCAGGTACAGATGCCAATACTTTAAGAGAGCGCTTAACGATCGGCGACAACGGTTATATTGGCATTGGTAATAATAATCCTGCCGCACAGGTTCATATAGTGCAGGGCACGCTCGCCGGGCTTCCATCATTATTACTCGAAGAAAATTTTGATGACTATGCAAGATTAAATCTCAAAAATATTACACCCAATAACAGTGGTAATAATTTCTGGACAATAGCTGGATATAATAATAACAACAGCAGCCTCGAAAGATTGAATTTTAATAACAATGCCACCGGAACGATCCTGAGTCTAACGGGAAACGGTAATGTTGGAATCGGAAATTCAAATCCATCGATGCGGCTTGATGTTGCGGCGCCGGACAGTGCTACACTGTTACTCCGCAATACCAATGCGATTACAGCAGGTATAAAATCCTCCATCTATTTTGAAGCGGGCAACAGATTTACCGGCGCTATCAAAACAGAAGGCGTATCTGCTACAGACGCACGGATGGGTTTTTTTACTTTCGCAGGAACTGATGCCAATACCTTAAGAGAGCGTTTGACCATTGCAGATAATGGTTATATCGGTATTGGAAATAACAATCCCGTTGCTCAGGTACACGTTGTTCAGGGAACAGCTGGGGGATTGACGTCTCTATTGCTGGAAGAAAATTTCGACAACTTCGCAAAACTTAATATGAAGAGCACACATGCAAATAATTCAGGAAATAATTTCTGGCAGATTGCATCTTATAATCATGATACAAGAGCAACGGAAAGATTGAATTTTGTTAATAATGCTTCTGGTACGTTGATGAGTTTGACTGGGAATGGGCATCTTGGAATCGGGACAACTACTCCAACAGCACAATTTGAAATTGTAACAGCGGGTGGCGACTCATCTCCAACAGCAAGATTTATTAATAACAGCGGCAGTCTTGGTAGTGTTGTTGAAATTACAACTGCCGTAGGTGCTTTTGCAAACGGGCTTTATTCACACACTAATTCCCCCGGTTTTCAGGGCGGCGCTATTTACGCTGTGAATACAGGTGTTGGTGGAAATGCAATTGTGGGAGAAGCAAGTACTGACGCCAACGCATGGGCTATACTGGGAGTATCAACACTTGGCGAAGCAGGACATTTTCAGGGGAATGTAAATGTGGTGGGAACACTGAGTAAATCTGCCGGAACTTTTAAGATCGATCATCCGATGGATCCTGCCAATAAATATCTCATACATAGTTTTGTGGAGAGCCCCGACATGATGAATGTGTACAATGGAAATATTACTACCGATGCAAAAGGTAAAGCAATTGTTACATTGCCTTCTTACTTTGAAGCAGAAAACATTGATTTCAAATATCAGTTAACCATTGTTGATGAAACAAAATTTGCCATGGCAAGGATCTCAAAAAAAGTATCAGGAAATAAATTTGAGATCATGACGGATCAACCCAATGTAGAAGTGAGCTGGCAGGTAACAGGTGTACGCAATGATGCTTATGCCATTGCTCACCGCATTGTTCCTGAAGTGCAAAAGACAGGAAAGGAAGCGGGGAAATATATTCATCCGGAATTATTCGGTCAATCCAGTGATAAATCAGTTTATTATAAAGCTGAAATAAAAAAAGCGGATGCTGCTGTTCCCGCAGAAGACCCTTCTTACAAACTGGCTGTTGTAAACGATGGATTGCTGTTGCACAAAAAAACAGATTAATTTCCGTCTGTAAAAAGAAGCAATAAAAATTTCTTTTATTTTAACTTGCAGGTATGATACAAAAGATCATACCTGCTTTTTTTATGCTGTTGTTTGCGCAATACTGCGATGCACAGCAGCATGGCGACACTACCATTACTGTTGGAAAAAATATGATCCTTCTGAAAGAGGTCGTGGTGAACAACAAACTGAATGTTCCGGGCTTTATTCAGAAACTGAAAGACGATACCAGCTTTTATAAAGCATTCCGGAACCTGCACATCCTTGGTTTTTCAGCCATCAATGATATCCGCATGCTGAAAAGAGATGGATCCATCAAAGCTTCGCTTACCAGTAAAACGAAACAGATCAGGGAAAATGGCTGCCGTAAAATGCAGGTACTTGACGAACAGATTACCGGTGATATTTACGACGATGATAAAAATTTTAATTATTATACCTGCCAGATGTATGCCTCACTTTTTTTTACAAAAGATTCTGTCTGCGGAGAAGATAATATCGTAACGGGAAAAGAATTCAGCACCAGCGGGAAAAGTGGAATGGAAAAACACAAAGAGCAACTGAAGAAACTTTTTTTCAACCCAGGTTCAAAGATCAGCGGCATTCCTTTTATCAGTGGCAAGACCGCCATCTTTGATGATGACATGGCTGATAAGTATGACATGGAAATAGATATGGATAAATACAATGGAACTGATTGCTATATCTTCAGAATTAAAGTAAGGTCTGGAAGTGAAGACGATGTAGTGATCGATGAAATGACGACCTGGTTTGATGAACAGACCAATGAAGTGCTGGGCAGAAATTATTCATTGAGCTACGATGCCGGCGTATATGATTTTAAAGTGCAGATGGAAACACAGATGACACATTTTGGAAAATACCTTGTTCCCGCACTCATCCGCTACAACGGCAACTGGAAAGCTGTTTTCAAAGACCGCGAACGTGGTGTATTTACTGCAACGTTGTTTGACTTTAACTGAATACAATTAAGAATTTAAAAATAAGAATTAATAATTGATTCAATCGGCCGCAGAATAAAGTATAAACCTTTTTCTTTCAGTTGATACGGACGAGAAAAAAATATCACGAGTTTAAAAAACTCTTAATTCTCAACTCTTAATTCTTTAGTCAACCCAACTAGAAATCTCTTCAAGAGATTTTCTTTTGCCTCCCACAGAAGGAATGGCAATATGACCGATATAAAAAAAACCGAGTAATTTATCCTGCTCTTCCAATCCAAAAAAAGTTTTAGCTTTTTCCAGGTAAGTGATTCCACCCGTGGTCCAGTATCCACCAAGTCCATAAGCCGACACCGATAAATAAATATTCTGTACGGCACAAGCTACTGCTTCAATATCTTCTATCTCAGGAATATTCTTACCGGTAGTGCGTTTCATACCAATAGAAATGATATGTGAAGCTTTCAGTGGCTGCTCCCGCAGCTTGATATATTTAGCTTCCTTAAAATTTTCTCCGGCATCTTCTTTATACAAACTGCTTTGAAATGCAGCAAGCTTTTGCAGACCTTCTTTATTGAAAACAGTAAAATGCCAGGGTTCTGTCTTACCGTGATTGGGCGCCCAGCCGGCATTCGTAATAATTTCTCTGATGATAAGATCATCTACTTTTCTTTCCGTATCAAACTGATCTGGAAAAACAGATCTTCTTGTTCTTACAAGCTGATTAAAATATTCAGGATGGTTCATGATACAAAGATAACATCCCGCCATCATCAAAGATGCGGAATCCGTTACTTGTTGGCGTTAGCAGGTTCAGCCTGCGTCCTCTTACGTTGCTGCATCAATATTTCGTCGAGATGCGGTTGTGCCAGTGCCTGCAATGTATCAGCTGAAATATCCATTGCATGCGGATTGCTGACCAACTGAAGCCAGGGCTTAGGTCCACCAAAATTATAAGTTCCGAAAACAATTAAGGGCGTTCCGTTTGCAATAATGTTATCTGTTCCTTTCAGTATCCATTGATCCGCCCAGCTATATAAATATTTTGCATCGGTTTCTGTTAAACGCAGGCAGGAATGAGATGCAGGATAACCCGGCAATGCGTATTGATGAAAACCAATACCTTCTTTATTCTCGATATTAAAATTCCATTTCAGGTCCCACTCATCATTGAATGTACTTTTTGTTTCTTCAGCTTTCCAATTGGTATAATAAAGTCCCGTAGGTGTAGGATCTTTTTTTCTTCCCATATTGGTTTGCCCTGTATAAACCAATTCACCATTTTCATACGCAGCAAATGCCTGCGCCGGATAAGAGAAAAAAAGGATCTTATGAATATCTTTCAGAAAAGGAACACTCAGCGGAAAAGGAAGATAATAGGCAATATCAGCATTAAGATCAGAAGGCACAATGATGGTTTTCATATTTCTTAAACCGGCCTTATCAGTTCGGTTAACCGCAATAACGATGCGCTCCTGTATAGAATCTATTCCTTTGCCCGCTGCAGTCAGCCAATGTTTCATTGTATCAAGATGATACGAAATGCTATCTGCTTTTTTTCTTTCAATGACTATTTTTTTATTACCGGTATCGGTTTTCGTACTGCTGCTATCGACAATAGTGCTGTTCTGAGTGACCGTATGCTGATCCGCCGTATTATTACAGCTGTATAAAAACAGCATCACAAGAATTCCTGCACAGGATATAAAAGTCTTCATAGTTTTTTATTGGATTATAATTTCATATTGCCTTCAATACCGCCGTCCATTCCATGGCCTGTTAGTGCAGCTGTAGCAATTTTAATAAGTGAAACCAGTTTGCCATTTTTAGTATCCCAGTAGTGTCCTTCCTCTGGATGAACTTTTAACAGTGTGATATCGGGATCCTCCTTACCTTCTTCGAACCATGCTTTAGCAATCGGATTCCACAGTTCTTCTATTTTATCGCGGTCATGAACAATTTCTGCATAACCCGCAATAGAAAGATAATGTGATTTTGATGGATCAGAATACATCAGGTGAACCCTTCCGTCCTTTTGCAACTCCAGGTTTTTTGTGCTGTCCTTACTACTCATGAACCACATGATCCCATCATCTTCTACTTTTTGTGTGCTCATCGGTCTTGAATCGATATCGCCATTATTGTAAGTGCAGAAAAGACATATTTTTTCTTCTGCCATCTCTTTCAGTTTATCAATGGCTGACTTGCCGGATAAATTTTTTGTATCTCCCATGATAATTTCTTTTCAACGATGGTTTCATAAATTATACCATTCTGAAAAAATGCGTAAAGCCTTGCCAGGCTGGCATTAGCAAGGCATTAAAAAAATGCGGAGGGAATAATTGTGGAAGTAAATGATAGCTTTGGGAAAAATAATACTCGCGGACTAAAGTATATCATTAAATACTATATCGTTTTGATCATTGTTCTTTGATCACATATTTTTTCCACTTTTCAATTACTGCGGTCATATCATCCGGTAATTCACTGCTGAAAAACATTTCTTTTCTTGTCACTGGATGAATGAACCCGAGTTCTTTTGCATGCAGCGCCTGACGCGGACAAAGTGCAAAACAATTATCGATGAACTGTTTGTATTTTGTAAACACGGTTCCTTTTACAATCCTGTCGCCACCATAAAAATCATCATTGAACAATGGATGCCCGATATGCTGCATGTGCACTCTTATCTGGTGCGTACGGCCCGTTTCCAGTCTGCATTCCACCAGCGATACATAATTAAAACGTTCCAGCACTTTATAATGTGTGATGGCTTCTTTGCCATATTCTCCTTCGGGATAAGTTGTAAATAATTTTCTAAAACGCTGATGCCGGCCAACATGTCCGGTGATGGTGCCCGATTCGTTATCAAAATCTCCCCATACCAATGCAATATACCTGCGGTGAACCGTGTGGTTAAAAAATTGTTTCGCAAGATCGCTCATTGCTTTCTGTGTTTTGGCAAGCACCAGTAAACCAGTCGTGTTCTTGTCAATGCGGTGCACCATTCCAAAACGCGGCAATACATTTTCGTCGATGGATGGTTGCTGTTGCTGAATATGATAAGCCACTGCATTAATGAGTGTGCCATTGGGGTTGCCACTGCCGGGATGAACCACCATACCTGCTGGTTTATTTACAATCAGGATATCATCATCTTCATAAACAATATTGAGCGGAATATTTTCAGGAAGAATATCTGTTGATAAAGGCGTGCGGTTATCAAAGACAACGACTTTATCAAAAGGCTTTACCTTATAATTTGTTTTTACCGGTTTATCATTCACCAGCACCATTTCATTTTCAATGGCCTGCTGAATTTTATTACGTGTAGCACCTTCATTCCGGTTCATCAGAAATTTGTCTATGCGCAGCGGTGCCTGGCCTTTGTCGATCACAATAGTCACACGTTCGTAAAGCTCTTCACTTTCGTTGATCTCTTCTTCGTTGTCTTTTACTTCGTACAATGGAGTTATAAGTTTTAAGTTATAAGTATTAAGTCGTAGGTTTTATTGATACGGCTAAGTCAATCCTCAATATTTTTACTAACAACCAACAACTAACATCTAGCAACTCTTTTCTTTCTGTCCACTGTCATCTGTCAACCGTCAGCTTCTAAGCAATATCTTTGCAAATTAAAACATTGTATTGGATAAGCAGGAAGTGATATATAAAGACCTTGGTCTGATCGAATATAAAGAAGCCTGGGATTACCAGGAAACATTGCTGCAGGAAAATGTGGAAGCGAAATCGACCATCCGTAATCAACAGCTTGCCATGGACCATGGACCATCGACCATGGATCAGGACCCATCAACCGTCAACCATTTATTGTTTTGCGAACATCCTTTTGTATACACCCTCGGTAAAAGCGGGAGTATGGACAATGTTCTTTTGAATGAAAAACAGTTGGAAGAACAGCATATTCAATTTTACAAGATCAACCGCGGAGGTGATGTTACTTTTCATGGGCCGGAACAGATTGTAGGTTATCCCATTCTGGATCTTGAAAAATTTTATACCGACATCGGCAGATATTTACGGGAACTGGAACAGGTGATCATCGACAGCCTGGCAATGTATAACATTAAAGGCGAGCGGAGTAATGGCGAAACAGGAGTCTGGATCCAACCCGGCATTCCGGGCAAAGAAAGAAAAATATGCGCTATGGGCGTACGTTGCAGCCGATGGATCACCATGCATGGTTTTGCACTGAATGTAAATACAGATCTCAGTTATTTTAATAATATCATTCCCTGCGGCATACAAAACAAACAGGTGACATCAGTTGAAAAAGAATTAGGATATAAAGTAGATATGAATGAAATGAAGGAAAGATTGAAGCTGAATTTTGAGCAGGTTTTTAAATGCGTTCTGGTCAATTAAAGGTTCAAGAGTTCAAGACGTTCAAGAAACTAAAAGCATCGCAAGTTATAAAAAACCTTAAACCTTTTGAACCCTTTAAACCTACTCCTCCGGCACCGGTACCGGGCTCTTCGCATCTTTCGGCACATAGAATTTATTTTTTTCAATCACAGTTCCGTTGTCAAGCAATTCAAAATAAAACCAGCCCGAGTGTACAAAATTGGCCCTTTCCAGCGTGAGATACACATCACTGATCCTGGAAATGGTAAAGGCCGGCAACATCTCTTCATCAAATATCTTTAAAGAATATTTTTTAACCATTGCATCCGGAAGGTTGATGATAATATTATTGTCTTTTCCGGTGTACACTGTGCGGCTGGAGATCCAGCCTTTTGGTTTGGGCGTTTCCTGGGCCGCAATGATTGAATCAATTGGTTTTACAGTTCCATCAACATCTTCAACAGCCCGGGCCGTATCTTTTACCGGGCGTTTTACCTGCGAAAAAAGATAAGTACCGCCCGAAAAAGAAATGAACACCCGGTAATACATTTTATTGTAAGGCGGTTTCACATCTGCATATCCATTCTCCCGGTTCTGCGGATTTAAAACCGAACCAATGGTGGTATAATTTTTCAGACTGTCAAATGAACGTTGAATGGTGATATTATTAATGGGATTATTGTAATTACTGAGCCAGCTTACCACAATGCGTCCGTTGTAATTAATTACATTAATGTGAGGCAGCGTATCCTGCCCGTATGATTGAAACCGGGTGAAGAGCAGACATAAGAAAAACAGATATTTGGCTATACGCATATTTTTATTAACGCAGGATCCAGGTAAGTATTTCCGATGTGCAAATATAGTACACCGCAACAGAAAGTAAACAGTGTTGATAAACCTGACAACCACATTAATTTTATAAACCCTGTTAACATTATCAACTTTGTCAATGGGGTTTAAAAAATCAGACTTCCTTCCGGCAACGATGCATTGCCCTGCAGTCCACCCGTATGAATGCAGACGATCTTACTGCCCGGCGCAAAATGATCCATTCTTACCATATCATAAATACCATACATCATTTTAGCGGTGTATACAAAATCTGTCGGCAGATTTTCCTGTTCATAAAGCCGGTTCATAAAAGCGATCAGTGCCGCATTTTTTTTTGCATAGCCATCAAAAGTATAATCATCAATGACCTTTATTTTTTTTGCAGCATTTTTTTCAGCAAGCAGGTATCGCAACCGCAGATCCAGGTCTGTCATTCCTTTCAGCACATTAAAACCTAACACGGTTTGATGCGCATCAGCAACGCTCAATAATCCTGCGATGGTTGTTGCAGTGCCAACAGCACAGGCAATATGCGAGTAATTTTCTGCCCTGATATATTCACCGATCCCTGCGGAGCCCTTTGCACCCAGTGGATGATAACCGCCTTCGGGAATAACAATATGGCTTACAAAATCTTTCTCCAATTCATGTAAGAAGGAAGGCTCATCATGTTTTTTATATGCATCACGCGAAATAAATTTTAACTGCATACCATACTCCCGGCATTGTTGCAAAGTAGGCGAAAGCATCTCCGGTGCTTCACCCCGCACAATACCGGTGCAGGCAATTCCCGCTTCCCTGCAGGCAAAAGCTGTTGCAACCAGGTGATTGGAATATGCGCCGCCGAAAGTAATAACAGCCTTGTTTTTATTCAGGGCTTCTTCTAAAAAATATTTCAGCTTGAAGAATTTATTGCCGCTCACAACCGGGTGCAATGCATCCAGCCGCAGCACCGCAACAGTTATTTTTTTTTCTGCAAACAGTTTATCCTTCAACTGCTGCGTCCTTATATTTTTATTACCCGGAAACAATAATGTTAACTTAAATGAATGTTTTATCTTGCAGGCTCAAAATTGCACATTTATTAATTATTAACAGCGGTATAAAAATGCAACCCACACTTTTAATTTTAGCAGCCGGTATGGCAAGCCGTTACGGAAGTATGAAACAAACGCAGGGCTTTGGTCCGCACGGCGAAACTATCATGGATTACAGTATTTATGATGCCATCCGCGCAGGCTTTGGTAAAGTGGTATTTATTATCCGCAAAGATTTTGCTGAAAGCTTTAAAGAAAGTTTCGAACCTAAATTAAAAGGAAAAATAAAAACAGAATACGTATACCAGGAAATGGATTCTTTCGTGGAGAATTTTGAAATTCCCGCAGACCGCACCAAGCCCTGGGGAACTGCCCATGCAGTGCTGGTTGCAAAAGACATTATACAGGAACCATTCGCTGTGATCAATGCCGATGATTTTTACGGAACAGATTCCTTTTCCAAAGCTGCAGAATTTTTAACCACCGAATGTTCAGAAACAACATGGGCGCTTATTGGATACCAGTTATCAAAAACACTGAGTGAACACGGTACTGTCAGTCGTGGTGTATGCGAAGTGAATAACGAACAGGAACTGGTGAGTATTAATGAGCGGACTAAAATTTACCGCGATCATGAAACGATCTTTTATGAAGATGGTAACGGAAAAAATGAAGTGCCATTCGATTCAAGCGTTTCCATGAATTTCTGGTGCTTTCATCCGACGGTCTTTGATAAAACAGCTTCGGCCTTTCAAAATTTTTTAAAAGAAAATATTTCCAATCCTAAATCAGAATTCTTTATTCCCATTATTGCAGAGGATTTCATGCATAAACACCAAGGAAAAATTAAAGTGATCCCTACATCTTCGCAATGGTTTGGCGTTACGTATAAAGAAGATGCGCCAACAGTACAATCATCTATTGATGCATTGATCGATGAGCATGCTTATCCAGACTCACTCTGGGGATGATTTACCGCTGAGACGCTAAGCATTAAGAATTAAAAAAGAAGAATTATAATTGTCTGACTGGCTCCGTATCACTAGTCTTAATCTTGACTTCATTTTCATTATTCAAAATTCCTAATTCCTTGTTCGATATTTGTATTTGACTACACTTGTCGTCAGACTAAAATTTGCGCCTCCGTGTCTTTGCGGTGAATCTTGCTCTGGGGATAATCTGGGCGTAACTTTCAGCCTTCCAACTTTACATTTATTTAATTTCACAGCTTAAGTTTTGTGTTACCGCAAAGCCGCCCAAAATTTTATTTTTAAACTCAGTTTCTTCATGTCTTTTCGGTCAATCGATAAACCCATTTTATGAGAAAGATATTATCAGCATTTTTATTGAGCATTTGTTTATGGCCTGTTGCAGATCTGAATGCTCAGCAGGTGAAACAGGACACCGGCAAATATTACCTGTTGCGACCTTTACAGATCTTTGATGGCAAGGATATAAAAAGAAATACCTGGGTGCTGGTAAAAAATAATATTATTAAGGCCATGGGGCCATCGGGTTCTTTTGAGTTTCCTTCGAGTGCAGTGATCATCGACATGCCCAATCAAACATTACTTCCGGGATTGATTGACGGACATACCCATTTGTTTTTACATTCTTATACCGAAGCTTCCTGGGATGACCAGGTTTTAAAAGAATCCAAAGCAGAAAGAGTGCTGCGCGCCGCCAATGGCGCAAAGGCAACATTGCTTTCAGGGTTTACTACCATCAGGGATATGGGCACTCAGGGTGCAGGATATGAAGACGTGGGTCTCCAGCAAAGTATAGAAAAACAGGTAACGCCCGGTCCTCGGATGTTGATTGCCACGAGGGCGCTTGCTGCATCCGGTGTATATGGCAGTAAAGATTTTGCAAGTGAACAGGAAGCTCCGAAAGGCGCTGCAGAAGCGGATGGAAGGGATGCGATCATTAAAGAAGTGCGTACGCAAATGGGTTCAGGTGCCGATGTGATTTACGTGTATTGCGAAAGCAGGCCCATTAAAAACTATCCCTCTACTGCAACATTTACAGAAGATGAATTAAGACTGATTGTAGAACTGGTAAAGAGTGCGAACAAACAGGTGGTGGCAAGTGCCAGCACACCGGAAGGAATCAAGCGTGCCATCAATGCAGGTGTAAAATTTATTGTGCATGCTGATAACGCAAATGCAGACCTGTTTAAACAGATGAAACTGAAAGACGTTACCATCTTTCCAACCATTGCACATACTGAAGCTTCTTCAGGCCGCAACTGGAAAAGAGGAATTGATAAAGATCCGGAACGCGTACGTCAGAAGAAAGAAACATTTGCAATGGCATTAAAAGCAGGCGTAACGATCGGGTTTGCCAGTGATGCAAGCGGTGCCATTGTGCACGGAAAAAATTACCTGGAACTGGAACTCATGGCCGATTACGGAATGGACAACCTGCAGGTATTGAGAGCTGCTACTTCCGGCAACGCAGACATGTTCGAGATCAGTGACCGTGTAGGAAGAATATTGACAGGACTGAATGCAGACCTGATTGCTGTTGACGGAGATCCGTCCAAAGACATTTCAAAAATTGAACAGATAAAATTTGTGATGAAGGATGGCGTGATCTACCGCAATGAATTGGATAAATAAGTTTGCGGTTAACAGATGACAATTGACAGAAAGAAGAGAGTTGTTGGTTGTTAGTAAGAATATTCAACTTACCGCCTTTCCGGCAAAAATTATGATTGATTACTGAACTTAGTTAGCCCCGGACCGGGCGGACATTATTCTCAACATAAATAATCTGAAAAAATATCTAAGCCAAAAAAGAGTGGACAGTTATTGGATGACAGTTGACAGAAATAAAAGTGCTTTAAGAGTTATTTTTCCAACGAGAAACGAAACAACGGTAACCAGAAACGAGAAACGAAATGTCCCGGAAAAACCATCACGACGAGTCACATGATATTTTTGAGGACAGGAAACAGTTTCAGCTTGAGCGGCTGATCCTTTTCAGTGATGCAGTATTTGCTATTGCCATCACGTTGCTGGTAATTGAGATAAAAGTTCCTGAACGCAAAGAACTTTTTGATTACCATGAATTCCTCCATCTTATGAATGAAAAGCTGGTGGATATTCTGAGTTACCTGCTCAGCTTTGCAGTGATCGGGCAGTTCTGGATCACGCATCACCGGCTCTTCCGTTATGTAAATGATTACAACAGCAGGCTCATCTGGTTAAACCTGCATTTACTTTTCTGGATAGCACTTATGCCTTTCACTACAATTCTGAATATGCGCTACGGCGATCAGAATATTGTGTGGTGCTGGTATAGCCTGAATATGTTCTTTATCGCTTTTGCGCTCTTCTTAATATGGATCTATCTTTTCAGGAAGCCTGAATTATGTACGATGAGCCATGACAGAAGATTTATGCGTTATGCTGTGACCCGGACTGTTGTTACCTGCATTATTTTCCTGGCCGGAGGATTTATTGTATTTCTCCCTGGATCATTTTTTAATGCGTTGGGCCATTTTTTCTTTTTCCTGATATTTCCTGCACATGGTTTTCTGAACAGGTTTTACCTAAAAAAAACGACTGTTAAATAACAGTCGTTGTATAGTTTTAAAGTCAGCTTAAATTTAATTGCCCACTACCATAAATACAAAGTCTTCCAGTTTTTTGATCTGCTGAACGCGGTCGAGGCCTTTTAAAGAAGTTCCTGAAGGAGTTCTAAGATTTTTAAAAGCAGTATCTGATTTTTTGAGTCCTTCAATCAGTGTATAGATATTTTTTGATTTGGAAGCAAATGTTACACCGTCAGCGTCTTCATTTTTTGCGGTGATCACTGCGATCAATTCACCATTGTTGTTAAGCACCGGGCCGCCGCTGTTACCATGATTTACTGAAACGTTGAACTGGTAAGCAGTTGAATCGCCATCATTACCGCTTTTGGCACTGAGATAACCTTCGCTGTAAACAATTTCATTTCTTGGATAGCCTAATGTGAAGGCTCTTTCACCAAGCTCAGCGCTTGATTTTTTAATGCTGTATGGAATAACGCCGTTAAATTTAAAACTCGTATCTATTATTTTCAAAATTGAAAGGTCCGCTTCCTTATTCACATATACAGGTATTGCCTGGAAATATTCACCTTTATTATTCTCGATGTAAATAATATTTTTCAGACGGTCTGTAACGTGATAGTTGGTTACAAAATATCCTTTCGTATCCAGTAAAAAAGCAGTGGCGCCAAAACTGGCTTTTGGAAAAATCGGAACACGTCTTGGTATTGGAACAACTTTATTGCTCTCAACTTTAATTTCCACCGCCTTTACCTTTGCTTTGGTTTCGTTCATTTCACGGATAAGTTCCGAATAATCTTTATTCGCATATTTGCTGTTGAATCCAATGATCAACCCACCGGAAATAAGCGACACGAAACCGGCAATACATGCAGCAATAGCAACAGTACGTTTGTACTTGCTCCAGAGTTGAACAAGTTTTGCTTTTCCTTTCACCACTGGTTCATTAAACAAACCTTCTTCTGCAAGTGTAAGTTCTGCTTCAGCAAGACTGTGTTTGAATGCTGTTACAGCGCTGTAATGTTCCAACTCCTGTAAAAAAAATCCATGCTCAACAGCCAGCAGATCAACTTCCGGATTATTCTTTCTCATTTCTTCAAAGAAAATCTTTTCGTCAGCGGTCATCTCATGTCTGCTGTACCGCTCAATTGCATCTAAAAGTAAAATCTCTTCCATCACTGTCCATTTTTATATTGTGCAAAAAATAATTTTTTTAACCGCATCAGGCATTTATATTTCTGCGTTTTGGCGTTGTCCGCATTGGTATAACCAAAATCTGCAGCTATTTCCTGCATTGGCTTCTTCTTTACATAATATGCATCGAGTAAGCTTTTGCAGGGTTCCCCGATCTTACTCATGGCGTGTTCCATCATTGCAAAATCGGCATTGCGTTTTTCATGAACCTCTGTTTCTTCTTCCACCGGTACTGTTTCTTCCAGACTTTCCACCTGCCCGCTGAAACGTTGCATCTGGTTTAGTTTCTTCAGCCACAATCTACGGCAGACAGAATAGATATACGTTTTAAGCTGGCAATTCAGTTCAAAAGTTCCCGAGCATGCTTTTTCAAAAAGAACGATCATTGCCTCCTGGAAAATATCCCTCGCATCATCAGCCGTCCCGGTATTATTCAGCACAAATAACTGAACCATGGAATAATTGTCCCGGTATATTGTTTCGATGGCCTTTTTGTCGTTGACCGCCAATCCTTTCAGTAATTGTTGCTCTTGTTCTATGCTCACCGGCTGATATTAATACGGTTATGTTTAATTGGTAACCCAAAGAACGGAAAAAATATTTTTAAAATGGTGGGTTACCTTTTTAAAACTGTGGTATTAAGCTGTATAATTTTAAAATTAAACAAAAAATGAAAAAAGTATTTTTAGCATTCGCAGTAGTAGCTGCACTGGCTGCCTGCAACAATGAAGCTGATTCTTCTAAAGTAGTAACTAAAGATTCAACTACAGTTAAAATCGACTCAACTGTTGTTAAAACACCAGACACTACCGTTATTAAGGTTGATACAGGTGTTAAGAAAATGGCAGCTGATACTAGCAAGAAAGGTAAAATGTAATTTTCGCCGGCCTGATTGCTTGAAGAAAAAAAGCCGGTCTATATAAAGATTTTTCATATGGCAAGCAATCGTTGACAACCTCCCTATTCTTGGGGAGGTTTTTTTATTTGTAAATTTTTTTGGTTAATTTGATCATTCATCCTTATTTTTGAATTCATGACAACAAAAGTTACAAACTGGTTTTACTTTTTCTTTTACTACTTTAAAAGGTAAACCGGGATGCTTTTGTTATAACTGAAAAAATTAAAATAACAATATTAAGAGTCTCCCGGTCACTGACCGGGATTTTGTTTTTATGACACAACTTATCGCAATACAGGGTTACGAGGGAAGCTTTCATCAAATGGCAGCCAGGCATTTTTTTGGAAATGCTGTTGAAATCATCCCCTGCGCCACATTTCGTCAACTGGTAAAAATTGCCGGTAATAAAAAAGAAAGCAACGGTGGCATTATGGCCATTGAAAATTCTATTGCCGGAAGCATCCTGCCGAATTACCAGTTATTACAAAAAAGTAACCTGGTCATTGTCGGGGAAGTTTCGCTGCAGATCAAGCAGCACCTGATGGTAAATCCTGGTGTGGCATTGACTGATATCCGTGAAGTACACTCGCATCCAATGGCAATTCTGCAATGCACCGATTATCTGGATAAGCACGGCTGGAAGTTGGTAGAAACAGAAGATACTGCGCTCAGTGCCAAACATATTCATCAGCATCGCAGTAAACACAGTGCAGCCATTGCCGGAAAACTGGCCGCAGAATTATATGGCTTGAAAATTATTGCGCCGAATATTCATACGCAAAAAAATAATTACACAAGATTTTTGGCAGTACAACCAAAAGACACTGCTGTTGAAGTGGAAGGCGCCAACAAGGCTTCTATCAACTTCAAAACTGATCACAGCAAAGGAAGTCTTGCCAAAGTATTGACAAAGATTGCTGATGCTGATATCAATCTCAGTAAACTTCAGTCTTTTCCAATTCCGGATTCAGATTTTAAATATTCTTTTTATGCAGACATGGAATTCGAGAACAGGGATCAGTTCAATAAGCTGATTGAAAACATAAAAGAAATTACAGAAGAATTACTCATTCAGGGAGTTTATAAAAAAGGAATGTAATATGCAAACAGCAAAAAGACTGGAAGGAATTGGTGAATATTATTTCTCACAGAAATTAAGAGAGATCGATATGCTGAATAAAGAAGGTAAAAATATTATCAATCTTGGTATTGGAAGCCCTGATCTTCCTCCGCATCCGGATGTTATAAAAGTATTGCAGGAAGAAGCCGCTAAACCCAATGTTCATGCATATCAGAGCTATAAAGGTTCGCCCTTATTTCGTAATGCGATAGCCGAATGGTATCAGCAGTGGTATCATGTAACGCTCAATCCTGATACCGATATTTTGCCATTGATCGGCAGTAAGGAAGGTATCATGCACATCTGCATGACTTATTTGAATGAAGGCGATATCGTGCTGGTGCCAAATCCAGGATACCCGACTTATTCCGCTGCAGCAAAGATCTGCGGCGCAACCATACTTAATTATCAGCTGGAAGAAAAAAATGATTGGCAACCCGACTTTGATGCGATCGAAAAACAATTGAAGGATAAAAGAGCAAAGCTGATGTTCGTTAATTATCCCCACATGCCAACAGGACAGTTACCCAAGAAAGAATTATTTGAAAAAATTATTGCTTTTGCAAAACGGAATGATATCCTTATTGTGCACGACAATCCGTACAGTTTTATTTTAAATGATGATCCTGAAAGTCTGCTTTCTATTGATGGCGCAAAAGAAGTTGTGCTCGAGTTGAATTCACTCAGCAAAAGTCAGAATATGGCCGGATGGAGAGTAGGAATGTTATGTGGTTCAAAAGAGCACATTGATAATGTACTGAAGTTTAAAAGCAATATGGACAGTGGAATGTTCCTGCCCGTACAACTGGCCGCAGCAAAAGCTTTGAGCCTGGACAAACAGTGGTATCAATCACTCAATAATATTTATTCAGGAAGAAGAAAAAAAGTTTTTGAACTACTGGATATTTTAAAATGTACTTACAGCAATACACAGGCAGGCATGTTTGTATGGGCAAAAATTCCGGCTGACTTTAAAGACGGATATGCATTGAGCGATGAAGTGCTGTACAATAAAAATGTATTCATTACACCCGGAGGTATTTTCGGAAGCGCAGGAAATAATTATGTGCGTATCAGTCTATGTGCACCGGAAGAAAGATTTGAAGAAGCTATTGGAAGAATTAAGAGTTAAGAATTATGAGTTAAATGCAAAATGCAAATATAAAGATCTTACTTAAAACGTAGAACGTAAAACGTACAACTTATATGAAATTAGCAATCATAGGAACTGGTTTAATTGGCGGCTCTGCGGCATTGGTGCTGCGAAAAAAAGGCTTTGCTTCTGCAATCACCGGTGTGGAAAATAATCCAGCCCATGCTGCTAAAGCAATTGAGTTGGGCATTGTTGATACGATATGTTCATTGGAAGAGGCTGTTGCAAATTCAGAAATTATTCTGCTCGCAGTGCCTGTTGATGCCGCGGTGAAAATATTGCCATCGATACTTGATCTGGTAAATAATCAGGTTGTTGCTGATATGGGTTCTACCAAAGAAATATTTGTAAATGCAGTTGCATCGCATCCTAAACGGGGCCGTTTTGTTGCTACGCACCCGATGTGGGGAACCGAATACAGTGGCCCTGAAGCAGCCGTCAGCACTGCATTTGAGAATAAAGCAGTAGTGATCTGTAATGAAGAGCAAAGCGATGAGGACGCAGTAAACATCATTAAAAAAATGTACAGTGCCATGGGTATGCACTTGCTGAAGATGGATGCGCACGATCATGACCTGCATGCGGCTTATGTAAGCCATATTTCTCACATCACCAGTTTTGCATTGGCCAACACTGTATTGGAAAAAGAACGGGAAGACAATGCCATCTTCGAAATGGCAAGTGCCGGTTTTGAAAGTACTGTCCGGCTGGCAAAAAGTAATCCTGCCATGTGGGTTCCGATTTTTATGCAGAACAAAGAAAATGTACTTGACGTTTTGAATGAACATATTTCGCAGTTGCGGAAATTCAAAAGCTGTCTTGAAAAAGAAAATTACGAATACTTGCAGGAGTTGATCGAGAATGCAAATAAGATCAGGAGGATCATTCGGTGAAGAAGGAACAGGTTAATAGTGTTAACATGGTTAATATGGTTGATACAGGTCAAACCTTTAACAACTATATCAACACTTTCAACTTTTGACTATGATTTACAGAGAAGCAACCATAGCCGACATTCCACAGATACAATACGTAAGAAATATTGTAAAGGAAAATATGCTGTCTGATCCTGCCCTCGTGCCTGATAAAGATGTGGAGGACTATATTATCAATCGTGGAAAAGGCTGGGTCGCGGAAACCGGAAGCAAGATCATCGGCTTCTCTATTGTGAGTATTACAGATAAAAATGTATGGGCATTATTTATGGATCCGGAATTCGCAGGCAACGGTATCGGCAGACAATTACATGATATAATGCTCGATTGGTATTTCAGTAAAACGAATGAAACCCTGTGGCTTGGCACTTCTCCCGGAACAAGGGCAGAACAGTTTTACAGAATAGCCGGTTGGAAAGAAGCAGGCATGCACGGCAATGAAATAAAATTTGAAATGAATTATTCTCAATGGCTGAAGTTGAAAAAGGAAAATGGTGAACAGAGTTAACAGAGTTAATAGAGTTAATAAAGTTAATACAGGTCAAAATCTTATCAACTTCGTCAACTCTTTCAACCTCTTCTCTTCTTTAAACTCTTAGCAAAAAAATAAAAAAAATGAAAGAATCAATAACAGAAAAATGGAACAAACGTCCGCTGATCATCTCCGGTCCCTGCAGTGCGGAAACAGAAGAACAGGTTGTAGAAACTGCACAACGGCTTGCTGCTACCGGTAAGGTAGACATGCTCCGCGCCGGCATCTGGAAACCACGCACCAAACCCGGTATGTTTGAAGGGATTGGTACCAAAGGTTTACCATGGATGCAACAGGCCAAGAAACTAACGGGATTGCCTATCACAGTAGAAGTGGCTACTGCCAAACAGGTGCAGGATGCTTTGACCTTTGATGTGGATGTATTATGGATCGGCGCCAGAACTACCGTAAATCCATTTAGTGTTCAGGAAGTGGCTGATGCATTGCGTGGTGTTGATGTGCCCGTACTCATTAAAAATCCTATTAACCCCGATCTGGAATTGTGGAGCGGTGCTGTAGAACGCGTAGCCCGCGCAGGTATCAAACAGATTGGTTTGATCCATCGTGGCTTTTCTTCTTATGGAAATACAGAATACCGCAACGCACCGATGTGGCATCTCGCCATTGAAATGAAACGCCGCAATCCTGAACTCCCTATCATCTGCGATCCCAGTCATATCAGTGGAAGAAGAGATATCTTACAGGACATTGCGCAGACAGCGATCGATCTCGATTACGATGGACTCATGGTTGAAACACATATTGATCCTGACAATGCCTGGAGCGATGCCAAGCAACAGATCACGCCCGAAAAATTTGCTGAACTTTTATCCGGCATGAAATGGAGAAATGAAAATAGCAATGAAAATGATTTTGTCACAGGCATGGCTTCAATGCGGGAACAGATCAACCAGCTTGATGATGAACTGTTGCAGATATTAGGACAACGCATGAAAGTTGCTGATAAGATCGGTGAATTTAAAAAAGCAAATAATATTACGATCTTACAGACCAAACGCTGGAATGATATCCTGGAACGTGCAATGCTGAAAGGCGAGAAACTCGGGCTCAGCCGCGAATTCATCACCAAATATTTCGATGCCGTGCATCTGGAAAGTATCAGTCATCAGAATAAAATCATGAACGCTTGACGAGGTCTGACCGTCTCGGTCTGACCAACAACATTAACAATGAAACAGCAACAATATAATTTTTCATCGGCACAATGCACTGTGTATACCGAAACATCTTTTGATGCTGTCAGGGACATTTCAAAGGAAAGGATAATTATTATTACGGATGAAAATGTACATGCAGCACATTCGCAAAAGTTAGACGCTTACGAACACATCATTATACCCGCAGGCGAACAGTATAAAAATCAGTCAACCGTTGATAATATTATTCAGCAGCTGATCAGATTGCATGCAGACCGGCAGACACTCATCATCGGTATGGGTGGCGGTGTTGTAACAGATATTGCAGGATACACTGCCAGCGTATATATGCGCGGATTGAAATTTGGATTTATACCCACAACTATTCTTGCGATGGTAGATGCGGCCATGGGTGGAAAAAACGGTATTGATGTGGGACTGTATAAAAATATGGTAGGCATTATCCGCCAGCCGGAATTTATTTTATATGATCTTTCTTTTTTACAAACATTGCCAAAAACAGAATGGATCAATGGTTTCGCTGAGATCATCAAACATGCCTGCATCAAAGATGAAAAAATGTTTGAATTGCTGGAAGCAAATACAATAGAAAATTTTCAGCAGGACAATAATTTACTGAATGAACTGATCGCAAAAAATGTTTCCATAAAAATGAGCGTGGTAGTGAATGATGAATTCGAAAAGGGCGACCGTAAACTATTGAACTTCGGTCATACAATCGGTCATGCGATTGAAAATATACATCAGCTCCCGCACGGCCATGCAATAAGTATCGGAATGGTTGCAGCATGTATTATTTCAGAAGAAATGAATAACTTTTTTACAACAGATAAAAAGAAAGTGATCACCTTACTGGAACAATACCAACTGCCGGTTTCCTTCAGGCCGGATAAAGAAAAATTATTGCAACTGATGCTGTCAGATAAAAAGCGTGATCATGATACCATGAACTTTATTTTATTGAACCGTATTGGTAATGCGGTTGTAAAGCCAATTCCATTGGGACAGTTGAAAGATCTGGTAGAACAATGTTTTTAAAAAGTTATAAGTTTTAAGTTATAAGTTTTACAGTGCTCAGATCGCGGCATATTATTTTGGCTTAGGTGTTTGCGTCCTTTTGATGTCTTGTGGGAAGGCTCATCCTGTTCAATAACTAAACAAATGTTTATTCGTGTTCATTCGTGCAATTCGTGGCATATCATTCGTGCAAAAAATTTGTGTTTAAATTATGATCGTAAGCATACAACCATCTTCAATAACAGGAACCATTACCGCACCGGCAAGTAAAAGTGCCATGCAGCGTGCATGTGCAGCGGCATTGCTTCATGAAGGCGAAACAATTTTAATAAATCCCGGAACCAGTAATGATGACCTTGCCGCAATTGAAGTGATTAAAAACCTGGGTGCTGAAGTAATATTTGAAGATCAGCAACTGATCATAAAAAAAGATAAAGCAAAACCTGTAAACGGAGAAATCAATTGCGGTGAAAGCGGTTTGGGCATCCGCATGTTCGCACCGCTTGCAGCACTGAATGCTTCCGAAATAATTATCAGTGGCGAAGGAAGTCTGCTGAACCGCCCAATGAATTTCTTCGACGAAATATTTCCGCAGCTTGGCATTGAAATAGTTTCCAACAAAGGAAAGTTACCCATAAAGATAAAAGGGCCGCTCCAACCAAAAGATATTACGATCGATGGTTCGCTCAGTTCGCAATTCCTGACCGGATTATTATTCGCATTTGGCAAAGCTGCAACAAAACCAGTTACCATTACCGTTATTGATTTAAAAAGCAAACCTTATATTGATCTTACTTTATCTGTAATGAAACATTTCGGTTATGCCGTATCGCATAAAAATTACGAACGGTTTGAAATCTTACCATCAACCATGAACCATGAACCATTAACTTATACTGTGGAAGGCGACTGGAGTGGTGCTGCATTTTTACTGGTTGCGGCGGCCATTGCCGGAAATGTAACTGTGAAAGGATTGGATATACATTCCACACAGGCGGATAAGGCAATATTGCGTGCTTTGATTTCAACTGGCACAACCTTATCAGCAGAGAAAGATAAGATCATTGTTAATGAGTCAGCATTAAAAGCATTTCAGTTTGATGCAACTGATTGCCCCGATCTCTTCCCCCCATTGGTAGCATTGGCAGCCTATTGCAAAGGAACGTCGATGATAAAAGGTGTAAGCAGGTTGGCCCATAAAGAAAGTAATCGTGCACTTACATTGCAGGAAGAATTTGCAAAAATGAATGTCGAAATAATATTGCAGGATGATCTCATGCTGATCAAAGGAGGTAATGATGTGAAAGCTGCTGCAGTGCATTCGAGGCACGACCACCGCATTGCAATGGCATGCGCCGTTGCTGCATTAAAAGCAGATGGAAAAACCGACATCCATGAAGCGGAAGCCATCAACAAATCATATCCGGCTTTTTACGATCATTTGAAATTGCTCGGCGTTGATATACAGGAACGCAGATGATCATTATTATCAGGATCAATAGGATATTATTCTTGGCAATAAGACTTTTGAAGCTATAGCTGTATAAAGCTTCATTATCTTTACAAAAGAAATATATATTATCCTGTTTCATCTGGATAATCTGCGGTATCAGCGTTCCATAACAATAAAACAATTTAATAGTGAATTCATTCGGCCGCCTTTTCCGCATTCATATTTTTGGTGAGTCACATGGTGAATGTGTTGGGCTCAGCATTGACGGTTGCCCCGCAGGATTATCATTAACAGCCGATGATTTTATTATAGATATGGAACGCCGCAAAGGCGGTAATCAAAAAGGCACCACGCCACGCAAAGAAGATGATATTCCGATTTTCAAATCAGGACTCTTTAATAATATAACAACCGGTGCGCCCATTACTATTTTATTTGAGAACAACAATATCCGCAGTTCCGATTACGAAAAGCAGCGCAGCATTCCCAGGCCCGGCCATGCTGATTTTGTAGCCCATAAAAAATTCGGAGGTTATGAAGATTACCGTGGCAGCGGACATTTCAGCGGCAGATTAACTGCCTGTCTGGTGGCCGCAGGTGTGATTGCAAAAAAATTATTAATCAATGTAAAGATCAATGCAGCCATTCTTGAAATAGGCGGCGAAAAAGATCTGGAAAAAGGGTTACAAAAAGCAATCGATGCAAAAGACAGCATTGGTGGTATTATCGAATGCCGTGCTTCGGGATTGCCCATCGCATTAGGCGAACCTTTTTTTGATTCGGTTGAATCTTTATTAAGCCATGCTGTGTTTTCAATACCCGCTGTGAAAGGTGTTGAGTTCGGTGCCGGCTTTGCAGCAGCAAAAATGTTTGGGACAGAACACAACGATACAATATTAAATAACGAAGGAATTACTTCTACCAATAATGCAGGTGGTATTGTAGGCGGTTTAACAAATAACAATGATCTTGTTTTCAGGATCGTGGTGAAACCAACGTCTTCCACAGGTAAAGATCAAACCACACTCAATTGGGAAACCAATCAACCCGATATACTTTCTGTAAAAGGAAGACATGATCTCTGTATTGCCTTAAGAGTACCGCCTGTACTGGAAGCCGTGACTGCATTTGTTTTGGTAGATTTGATGATGCTGGAGAATAAAATATCAAGAAAGATATAAGTAGTAGGTTATAAGTTATAACATCATAATTTTTTACCTTAGGCTTACAAGTTTTTGTTGCTTATTGATATTTAGTGGGAAGGCTCATCATGCTCAGGTTCAAATCCAGTTTGTCCTTTATCTGAATTTGGATTCGTCAGATGTTGAGATCAATGGATTGTACTCCATATAAATCCAAATTCGGACAATGTATTTATTCGTGCTATTCGTGTAATTCGTGGCGACCATCTGTGTATTTCCTCGTTATCCATGACCGTTTTTTTATATCTTCCGTTTTCATAAAAACCAAGCATCATGACTGCCAGACAACTGCTTACTGCGATTGCATTTTTATTTTCTCTAAGTATACAGGCACAGGAAAAAAAAGACGACAAAAAAAAGTGGGATGTCAATAATCCGGAAGGTCCATTTAAAGAAGTTTCTTTTACAGTAAATGAAGGCACCTGGATGAACCTCGATGTTTCTCCGGACGGCAATGAAATTGCATTTGATCTGCTTGGAGATATTTATACCATTCCGATAACCGGTGGTGATGCAAAAATATTAAGACAGAATCTTGCAATGGAAGTACAACCGCGGTACAGTCCGGATGGAAAGAAAATATTATTTACTTCCGATGCCGGTGGTGGTGACAATGAATGGATCATGAACCGTGATGGCAGCAATGCAAAACAAATTACCAAAGAAAATTTTCGTTTGCTTAATAACGGAGTCTGGTCTCCCGACGGGCAATACATCATTGCAAGAAAACATTTTACTTCCGGGCGTTCATTGGGTGCCGGTGAATTGTGGATGTATCATATCAGCGGTGGTGACGGATTACAGCTCACGCCGAGGAAAAATGATCAACAGGATCTGAACGAACCATCTGCCTCTCCTGATGGAAAATATATTTATTACAGTGAAGACATGTATCCCGGCGGATCATTTCAATATAATAAGGATCCCAACAACCAGATTTTCGTCATCAAAAGATTTAATCGTGAAAAAGGGATCAGTGAAGTGGTGACAGGCGGCCCCGGTGGTGCAGTTCGTCCGCAGATCTCGCATGACGGAAAAATACTCGCCTTTGTAAAACGGGTAAGAACAAAATCGGTTTTGTATTTAAGAAATTTAGAAACAGGAGAAGAATGGCCCATCTATGATAAACTCAGCAAAGACCAGCAGGAAGCCTGGACGATCTTTGGAATCTACACCGGTTTCAGCTGGATGCCCAATGATAAAAATATTGTGATCTGGAGTGGCGGTAAAATTTTAAAGATCGACGTGAATGCTGCAAACGCAGTAACTGAAATTCCTTTTTCCTGTAATGTAAAAAAACGTATTACGGATGCAGTTCGTTTTAAACAGAATATCAATCCCGATAATTTTAATGTGAATGTGATCCGCAATACAATTACTTCGCCCAATGGAAAAATGATCGTGTTCAATGCAGTTGGATATCTCTGGAAAAAAATGTTGCCCGATGGAAAACCCGAACGGTTGACCAACGGAACAGACCAGGAAGCAGAACCTTCTTTTTCTCCTGATGGAAAAATGATCACTTATGTTACCTGGAATGATACGGCAAAAGGAAACATCTTCAAACTGGCCATGAACCAAGGTTCCAGACCAATCAAAATAACAACGGAGAAAGCCATTTACCGCACGCCTTCTTTTTCACCTGATGCAAAATGGATCGTTTATCAGAAAGATGATGGCGATAATGTAATGGGTGTAACGTTTACCGTTAACCCAGGTGTTTATTTAATAGATGTGAATGGTAGTAAACCAGTATTTGTAAGTGAGAAAGGAGAAGCGCCAAAATTCAATGCGGCCGGTGACAGAATATATTATCAGCTCAATCGTAGTTCATTCGGCAGTTATAAAATCGATGGTACGGATGAAAAAACTTTATTCAAAAGCACTTACGGCAGCCAGTTTGTTGTATCACCGGATAATAACTGGGTTGCATTTGTTGACCTGCATGAAGTGTATGTTGCTGCATTCCCTCATACGGGGAAAACAATTGAACTGGCTGCAGGCAGTACGGCTTATCCTGTAAAAAAAGTTTCGCGTGATGCAGGCATTAATCTCCATTGGAGCGCAGATAATAAAACCATTCATTACACATTGGGCGATCAATATTATTCTATCAATCTTGATGAACGTTTTGAATTCATTGACAATAAACCCGATTCACTATTCAAAATGCCGGAGAAAGGAATCAGTGTTGGTCTGACTGTTAAAACAGATAAGCCCGATGGTTTGATCGCATTCACCAATGCAAGGATCATTACCATGATCGGCAATGAGGTTATTGAAAACGGAACTGTGTTGGTGGAAGGAAATTTAATAAAAGCGGTTGGTAAAACGGAGGACATAATAATTCCATCAGGCGCAAAAAAAATAGATTGTGCAGGTAAAACAGTACTGCCAGGTTTTGTAGATGCACATGCCCATGTCGGTCATTTCAGAAGTGGATTGACGCCGCAAAAGCATTGGCCTTATTATGCAAATCTTGCTTATGGCGTAACCACAGCACATGATCCATCAGCCAACAGCGAAATGGTATTTGCTCAAAGCGAAATGGTGAAATCCGGGTTGATGGTGGGCCCAAGGATCTTCAGTACAGGAACAATATTATATGGTGCTGATGGAGATTTCAAGGCAGTGATCAACAACATTGATGATGCAAGAAGTGCACTGCGCAGAACAAAAGCTTACGGCGCTTTCAGTGTAAAAAGTTATAATCAGCCAAGGCGTGAACAAAGACAAATGATCATCCAGGCTGCACGCGAATTACAAATGGAAGTGGTGCCCGAAGGCGGTTCATTTTTTTATCATAACATGAGCATGATCATGGATGGACATACAACGATCGAACACAATATTCCTGTTGGAGTTTTATATGATGATGTGATCAACCTCTGGAAGAATTCGCAAACCGGCTACACGCCAACGTTGATCGTTTGTTACAATGCACCCAGTGGTGAATATTACTGGTACCAGCACACGAACGTTTGGGAAAAAGAAAGACTGCTTCGTTTCACGCCGCGTTCAGTGATCGATCCACGGAGTCGTTTCCGTACCATGCTGCCGGAAGAAGAATATGAGAACGGGCATATCCTTGTTTCAAAATCTGTAAAAAAATTAAATGATGCAGGCGTTAAAATTGATATGGGCGCACATGGACAAATACAGGGTATTGGCGCACATTGGGAAATATGGATGCTGAAACAAGGTGGCATGACCAACCTGGAAGCGTTGAAATGCGCTACCATCAATTCGGCCACCAGTTTGGGTTTGGACGATTGGATCGGTTCATTAAAAGTGGGCAAACTTGCAGACATGATCGTGATGGATAAAAATCCGCTCGATGATATTTACAATACAGAAAGTATCCGTTATACGATGGTGAACGGCAGGTTATATGATGCAGAACAAATGAATGAGATCGGTAATTATAATAAACCCCGTGGTAAATTTTATTGGGAACAGGGTGGGCAGTCAGCAACTTTTCCTTGGCATCAGAATACAGTGGGGGATTTAGATTTGGAAGATTAAGAATGATTAGTAATTAATAATTAAGGGAATGTCATAGATAAAGGTAGTAAATAAATTAACTAACTATATAGCAGCCTATTATTTTGCTATTCTCATTTACAAAGATTACATTTATTCCCTCTAATATTTAATCCCTTCTTCATAAAACACAAAACTAACATGAAACACTTTTCCATCGTGGTATTAACCACATTGTTATTTACATCTTGTGGGCCGACAATTTATAAATCTGAAAATTTTAAGGATTCAAAATCCACCGTTCATATTGTAGCAATTCTTCCGTTCTCTGTTTCTATTGATAGTAAACGATTACCTAAAGGGCAAACAATTGAAACATTAAGAGATGCCCAACAAAAAACAGGATATGACATTCAGAATAATGTTTACACGTGGTTTTTACACCGGCAAAATGAATACTCTGTTACATTTCAAGATATTGATAAAACAAATGCGATATTAACAAAGGCAAATATTACCTACGATAATATTATAATGCAAGAAAAAGGAGAACTGTGTAAATTACTTAATGTAGATGCGGTTATTTCTGGGAAGGCTGTAATGTCTAAACCAATGTCAGAAGCTGGTGCGATTGCTGTCGAGGTATTAGTAGGATTTGGGGGTGCAACTAATAAGACAGATGTTACTTTAACTATTCACGATATTAAAAGCAGTTTATTATGGAAATATGATCATCAAGTTAGTGGCTCTTTGGGAAGCAGTCCTGAAAAACTTACGAATGCATTAATGAGAAATTCCTCAAAAAACTTTCCTTATAAAAAGAAATAGTTTAACTAAAACTGATCTGTAAGTTCTGGCTGGTACGTTTTACCTAAAGCCCTTGCAAGCATATTCATAAATCGTTTCCAGTTTGGTGCAGACTGCATTAAGAACATTGCATTAGATATATACTCCTGCAATTCATCGTTGCCAATATCAGTTAACAGTTGATGGTATTTTCTTGGTCGTTTACCCTTTTCATCGGCAGATCTATGACATTACCATAATTAATAATTAATAATTTAAGAATTTTTTCAGTGCGTTGGGTCTTTTGTTTGGAGGAAATAGTTTTCGGGTTGAACAATTTTTTAATTTTTAATTTTAATTTTCCGCCGCGGTAAGATTAACCAACAACAAAATTTTAAATGAGATGATAACAGTACTTACAGAAATTTTTGAAAGAGACCTGAACAAACTGATAACAGAAATAAATGCTTACACCAATGAAACCAATATCTGGGCGATAAGACCTGGTATCAGCAATTCGGCAGGTAATTTATGTTTGCACCTGGTAGGCAACCTAAATCATTTTATCGGCGCAACGCTCGATAATAATGGTTATGTAAGAAATCGTGATGCAGAATTTGCTTTAAAAAATATCCCGCGAAGCGAACTTGTCAGTAGCCTGGAAAAAACAATAGCTATCGTAAAAGCAGGGCTTGAAAACCAGACAGCGGCATCACTGCAGGAAATTTTTCCGCTGGAGCCATTCGGTAAAAAAATGATCACGGAGTTCATGCTTGTTCATTTGACAACGCACCTTTCTTACCATTTGGGACAGATCAATTATCATCGGAGAATGATTGAAGGAAGTTAAGAATTAAGAGTTGAGCGTTGTTAGAGAGAATATTACTGATAATCCAACGGGTTTAGAAACTTAATTACGTTCTGAATTGGTAAATGATAAAGGTCATTTCAATTCAGCAAAAGGAATATCGAGCAATTCAAATTTAGCAGCATCAGATAAACTGTAATGCCACCATTCCGTATCAAGTGCTTTGAAACCATTTTTTTCCATGATCGTTTTTAAGAAGACACGGTTTTTTAAAACAGCTTCGGGCAACTGAATAAAATTATGATGTGCAGAATCGGTGAAGTTGTCGAAACCGGTGCCCATGTCAAGTTCTTTTTTTGTTCTCAGATCAATGATGGTAAGATCGACAGCAATACCACGGTTATGGCCACTTCCTTTTTTTGGATCCGCAGCATAACGGTCATCCTGCACCGGTTCCCACATTTTTTCCGTAACGGAATAAGGTCGGTACGCATCAAATATTTTTATTCCAAGTCCTTTTAATTTTAATTCATTCTGCACTTTGACCAATGCCAGCACAGCAGGTCTTCTTAAAAAAGTTGTTGTTAAGAAAGGATATAATTTTGTATGCATGAAATTATTCAACGTTGCATACCGGAGATCCAGCACGATATCCGGAACCTGTTGTTTTACATCGAGCATGAGTTTGTCAGCATCTTTCCGGATTGTTTTTCTAAGTTGTGAAGAGGAAGTAATCACCCATAGATTGTATTTATTCAGTACTGTATCCTGCGCAATAAGCCGCTGGGCTGTGAAAAAAAACAGTACACATATAGTAGTAAATCTAAATCGGTTCATTATCTTGTACATAATATTCTGTGTGGAAAATCCGTTTTTGAAAACAAAAGCGCAGCTACAAGGTAATAATAAAACCTATTATGGATCATCATAAGAACCCCGTCCTGCCATTTGCCATTATCCTTTTAGTTATGATAATGATGTCTTGTAATAACTCTTCTTCGAAAGAATCGGTTGTGGTAAAGTCGCCGGAACAAATGGATAAAAAAGCCAGCGAAAACATTAAAGCTTCACTCGAACAGGCTTTGAATAATAATGGGAAAATAAATGACAGTATCAAACTGCAGTTTGCTTCCGTTCTGAATTCATTTTATAAAGACGCGGATTTTGAAGTGTTATGGAGCCACAAAGAAAAATGGGAACCTCTTACTGATTCGTTGTATGGATTTATTGAGCATGCAGAACTGGAAGGTTTGTTTCCGAAAGATTATCATTTTGATGAACTGAAAAATTTAAAACACAGCCTTGATAATGATTCACTGAAAAGAATGAATGCGGTATTGTGGAGTCATTCTGATCTTATGCTCACCGATGGGCTCATACATATCATGAAAGATCTGAAGCATGGAAGATTGCAGCACGACAGTGTAAATGTTGGAAGCGATTCTTCTTTAACAGATTCTTTTTTTATACAGCGGCTGAAAGAGCTGAAAGAAAAAAAAGATTTTACCGGAATACTCAATTCACTGCAGCCAAAGTTTAAAGCATACTGGGAATTGAAAAAAGGAATTAAGTCATTTGTTGATAGTATGGACCGCCGCACGTATACCTATGTTCCGTATCCTTATAAAAATTCCGATGACTCTTTGAAATTCGTAAAAACATTGCAGGCGCGGTTACAGGAAAGCGGTTGCGTGGAAGCGACAAACAAGCGTGTCGATTCGGCGCAGCTGAAAGCGGCTGTAATTAAATTTCAAAAGCAAAAAGGGGTCACTGCTGACGGAAAAATAAATACAGCTTTCATACGCACAATCAATACCAGCGATGCAGAACGTTTTAAAAGAATTGCCATTACGCTGGACCGCTATAAATTACTCCCGGAAAAGATGCCCGAACGTTATATATGGGTGAACCTGCCTTCTTATTATCTACAGGTCTGGGATAATGATACGCTGGTAATGGAAAGCAAAACGATCGTTGGCAAACCCGCTACCAGAACGCCTTTGCTCAATAGTTATATTACCAACATGATTACATATCCTACGTGGACACTTCCTACCAGCATCATTGCAAAAGACGTGTTACCGGGAATGAAACGAAACAGAGGATATCTTGCAAAAAAAGGATTCAAATTGCTCAACAGTAAAGGAGAATCTGTTGACCCTGCTTCTCTTGATTGGTCAAAATATAAGAAGGGCATACCATATAGAGTACAGCAGGGCAGTGGCGATGATAATGCACTGGGCATTTTTAAATTTAATTTCAATAATCCTTATGCTGTGTATCTGCATGATACCAACCAGCGCTATCTTTTTAAAAACGCATCAAGAGCAATCAGTCATGGTTGTGTGCGTGTTCAGGAATGGCAGAGTCTGGCGAATTACATTGCAAGAACAGATAGTATCAGCGCAAAGCCAAATGGTCAGCTTGCTTACACAACTGATTCCATCAGAAGCTGGATCGCCTCAAAAAAACACCGGCAGATGGAAGTTAAATCGAAGATTGCAGTGTACCTGCGTTATTTCAGCTGTGAAGGAAAGAACGGGAAAATTAAATTTTATGACGATATCTATGGCGAGGATAAAATACTGAGGGAAAAATATTTTGCAGACAAATGATAAGCTGCCGAATTAAAATAAAACTATGATCCTGTTTAAAAAAGAATCTTTGCGTTTTCTTTTCTGTTGTGTATTGCTTTTGATCTGTTGTAATATGGAAACTGCGGCGCAGTCTTCAACAAAGCCATCCAAAAAAATAACCAAAACACTTTACGGCACCGCCAGTTTTTACGGAAATAAATTTAATGGACGTAAAACTGCGAATGGCGAAATTTTCAGTCAGGCCAAATTTACCTGTGCCTGCAATGTATTACCGATTGGAACATGGATAAAACTGACGAATATGCGCAATGGAAAAACTGTAACAGTTAAGGTAAATGATCGGTTGCATCCAAGAATGAAAAGGTTGGTAGATCTTACAAAAGCGGCAGCACAGAAACTCGGATTTGTTTCAAATGGCGTTGCACGCGTAAAAGCAGAGGTGCTTGGCAAAAACAGACCCCGATAATCAAAATGCAGCTAATCCAGTAATATTCATGTCACTGTATTGATTGCGGCTCAAATTAAGTGTGTAAATAATTTCATGTTTTGGCTGTAAGCCAGTACTTTTGTCCCGTTTACGAAAAATAACAATTATGAAGAAATTCTTATTCTCCCTGCTGCTGTTTTGCCTGGTTGCAAATTGTTTTGCGCAGGACTATAAAAAAAGTCCGGCACTTGCAGTGGCATTGGTATTCAATGATTTTACAACTGCTACAGAATTAAGATCGAATGGTTTGTCGAATTTGCTGAAAGCGGGTTCTTGGCATAATTATAAAAGAATGAGTACAGGCCTTTCGGTAAGTTACCTGGAAGGATTAAGCGATCATGTTGATTTTGCAGGAACACTGGCCGGAACTTATCTCAATTACCCAATTCCGAATAAAATTCCTTCCAATGGAACCAACATTTTACTGGAAGCTACTGCCACCGCCAATGTTAAATTGGTAACTGATAAATACTGGTTCACTCCTTTTCTTACAGTAGGTGTGGGAGCATCGAAATATAAAGGTTATTATGGTGCTTTTGTTCCTGCAGGTGTTGGGTTGCAGTTCAATATTTTTGATGACGCTTATCTGATCCTGAATTCTCAATACCGGATTCCCATAACTGAAAATGCAGCATACCACTTTTTTCACAGTATTGGTATTGCAGGAAATATTATTAAAAGAAAAGCACCTGTTGTTGCAGAAGCTCCTCCAATGCCTGTAGCAATTGTTGAACCTCCGAAAGACAGAGATGGCGATGGTGTATTGGATGTAGATGATAAATGTCCTGATGTGAAAGGACTTGCTTCTTTACAGGGTTGCCCCGACAGTGATGGTGATGGTATTGCAGATGGCGATGATGCATGTCCCAATAAAGCCGGTACTGCAAAATATAAAGGTTGTCCTGTTCCCGATACTGATGGTGATGGTATCAATGATGAGTTGGATAAATGTCCAACCATTGCGGGTGTTGCTCGTTATAACGGTTGTCCGATTCCAGATACAGATGGTGACGGTGTGAATGATGAAATGGATAAATGTATAGATAAGCCAGGCCCTGCCAGCAACAATGGTTGTCCTGAAATTGCTAAAGTGGTAATTGATAAAATCAACTATGCTGCAAAAAATATTTTCTTTGCAACTGGAAGCGCCAAGCTGCTTGCCAAATCAAATAAAGCATTGAATGATGTGGCCAAGATAATGGCTGATGATAAGAGTCTCATGCTGAATATTGACGGCTATACTGATAATACGGGTAAGGTTGACAAGAACCAGACATTGAGTGAAAACCGCGCTGCTTCTGTGTTAGCTTACCTGAAAAGCAAAGGTGTAGAAGAATCGAGGATGCAATCTACCGGCCACGGACAGGATGGTCCTGTTGCTGATAATAAAACTGCTGCAGGCCGTGCCAAAAACCGTCGCGTTGAAATGAAAGCCCGTAATTATTAATTGATCAAAATCTTGATAATAAAAATGCCACCAGGATCCATCCGGTGGCATTTTTTATAGCATGCAATCGTTCTATTCTTCTTTCTCTTTATCAATGATCATTTTAAAATGATCTTCTTTAAAATAATGACGGTATTTATCTGTTACTTCATCTGATTGTTTTTTATCTACAAAAATCTTTGTAACTGCTTTATACA